>JBGSYU010000324.1:0-3640 GCA_041750715.1 Lacipirellula sp. | reverse complement strand
CGGTCGTCATCGTTATGCCGCCGCCTCACGCCGCGTAGTGCTTCGCCACCTTTTGAATCGCCTCGCCCACGCACTCGATATATTCTTCCGACATCTGCTCGTTTAGCGCCAAACGCACGCCCGTCTTCAGGATGGCTTCCGCCTCCGGGCAGGACACTTTCGTGTAGTCCATCTCGGTCATCCCCAACTCGCGCATCGGCCAACGGCCCGCGAAGAAACCGTGGGTCTTGAATATTGGGAACTGGTAAAGCGGCGTCGGTATATAACCGGCCGACGCCGTCACGCCCTCGGCCACCAAGGCCTTTATGAACTCGGCTCTATCGCACGAGAGCGCCCGCGGCCGGAGCCGAAACAGGTAGAACCAATACGTCGAACGATCCTCCGCATCCACGCCGTGCGGTTCGATGCCCGGCGCGCCTTGAATTCGTTGACCCAGGAGGTTCCCATTGCGTGCACGGGTCGCGGCGATGCCTTCGAGCCGATCGAGCTGCGCCGCCGCCACGGCGGCTTGTAGTTCGGTCATGCGATAGTTCGTTGCAAACCGCTCGTAAACGCCAGTCGCACGGACGCGATCACCGCCTTTGTCGCCGTAGCTTTGCAAGAGCGGGCCGAACCGCTCGTCGCTCGACGCCACGACGCCGCCGTCGCCGCAGGTGATTTGCTTGCTGTTTTGCAGTGAGAAGCACACGATGTCGCCGAGCGTACCGATCGGCCGCCCCCGGTATTTTGCTCCCCACGCCTGAGCGCAGTCCTCGATGAGCACCAGATCGTGCTTGTCGGCAATCGCCCTAAGCTCGTCCATGCGGCACGGATTGCCGCCCAGATGCACGGCGATGATCGCCTTGGTCTTCGGCGTAAGTTTCCGCTCGACGTCGGCCGGGTCGAGGTTGTAGGTGTTTCGTTCCAGGTCGGCGAACACCGGAATCGCCTGCTGGTAGAGGACGCCGATGACGGTGCCCATGTCGGTAATCGGCGTGGTGATCACCTCGTCGCCGGGCGCGATGCCGGCGGCGGCGACGGCGATGTGCAGCGCCGCCGTGCCGGAGGAGCAGGTCATCACGTGATCGCGCGGGCAGAACTTGCGGAAACGTTCGGTGAAGAGCGTCGTCTGCGGACCCTGCCAGTAAAACAGCGACGGTTGCTCAATCGTAGCGTTGAGCTGCTGGCGCTCCGGATCGCCCCAACGCACGGGCGGCAGCAGCGTCGTTTGCACACTTTTCGGGCCCCCGTGAATGGCGAGTTGCGACGTCGCATCGGGCGCTGCGCCCACTTGGCCTGCGGCGAGCCCGCTGGCGGCCGCGGCCGCACCGGTGGCGGCGAGGAAGTCTCGTCTGGAAACTTGATCGAGTGGTTCCATTCCAATGCTCCTGGGTCGCGTGCCGAGTCGATGCCGCATGAGGCACTGATGCGGTACAGCGTAAACGCAATCTCACGGAGAGGGAAGCAATCGTCGGGCGTTTTGATGGGTAATCGCGTGCCGCTGCGACGCCGACAGCGGCGATTCTTGCAGTTGCAGCGTCGCCGCCTCGAAGTAAAACAGAGGCGAGTGGGAACCGAACAGCACGCGCTCCAGCGGCACGTCGGCGAGCAGTTTTTCGACGGCGCCCAGGCCTTCGAGCATCGCGATTTCGACGTACGCTTCGCCGGCGTCCAGCAATCGAGCGAGCGCGTCGCCTCGCAGCGCCTTTCCGGCGTTGAGAAGCACCAAATTCAAACCGGGAGTGCGCCGCACCAAGCCTTCGAGCGGAGCCAAGTCTAACGTCGGCGCCCGAAGCAGCGAATGCATCATCCGCTCGTCTTCCATCGACGCGGCGAGCGAGACGATTAGCCGTCGCTCGGCGGCGGCGGCCAGCAATCGGGCGAACGTCGGATGCTCCAGCGAGAAACCGTGATAATTCGGATGCAAACGAATGCCTGGCATGCGATGCGTTTCCGCGCAACGCCGCAGCTCGTCTTCCCAATTCGGCAGCAGCGGATTGATCTCGCCGAAGGGAATCATTCGCACGCCGGTTTGAGCCTGGCAGTCTTCGGCCAGCCGGGCGTTGACTTCCGTGAGGTCGGCGAAAAACAGGCCGTCGAAGCTGCCCGCCCACGCTTCTTCCACGCCGTGCCGCTTTAGCTTAGCGACGAGCGTTTCGGGCGCGTCGCCCGCCGTTCGTCGCGTCGGCCATTGGCCGAAGTTTACGTTCACGTCGATCAAGGCGCCGCTCACAATGCGATCCCCTTATCGGTGAGGATCGGCCCCAGCAGCCGCTTCAAGTTTCCCGCAAGGATCAGCCGTCGTGCTTCGTCGGAAATGCCTGCGCCATACACCTTGGCCAGTTGCGTGGCAAAGCTTCGCCCGGCGGCGTCGCTGCCGTAGAGCACGCGTTCGGCGCCAAGCTCGCGCACCGCCATTTCGGTGATTCCCGCGACCGGGTCGCCGCCCGCCAGATCGGCCCATACATTAGGCGAATGGCGGATCGAACGAAGGCCTTGCTCCCAATCGCCACCCGAGTGGCCGCAAATCAACTTCGCATCCGGATGCCTTGCCGCGAGCGCCGCCAGCTCCATGGGCGTCGATTCGCCCGGCAGATTGCCCGTCACTTTCATCCAAGTGTGCTGAAAGACGACCGCCTTTAGTTCCGTCGCCCGCTCGACGATGGGATCGAGCTGCGGCGCACTGGCCCGGGCAGCCACCCACAGTTTGACGCCGACCATCGGACCGTCGGCGATGCACCGATTGATTTCGTCGACGCTCTCGCGTGGATACTTGGGATTCACATAGACGAACCCGAACGCGCGATGGCTCCACGGCTTGAGAGCTTCAAGCACTTCATCGTTCTGCTGGCGAAACTCGGCGGGCGTCGGCTCGTGGATGAACTTCATCCCCATGTACACGCACAGGCGCGAGACGCCCATGCGGTCGGCGTAGCGAAGGAGATCGGCCAGTCGCCGTTCCGGGGCGTTGCCGCTCGCCGTGGCCAGGTGACAGTGCAGGTCCCAGATCTCCATGGATGCGTTCCTGGCGTCGCGCGATCAGCAGGCGTCAGCCTCCAACGACTCCCAGCGCTGGTAGGCGGCGGCAAGTTGGGCGTCGAGTTCGCGCGCGGCCGCACTTCGTTCGGCGATGCGGGCGGCCGATTGCTTGTAGAAGTCGGGGTCGCCCATCTCGGCGTGCATCGCCGCAACGCGCCCTTCAAGCTGTTCGATGGTCGCGGGCAACTGCTCCAACTCTCGCTGCTGCTTGTAGGACAGCCTCTTCGAGCGTGTCGCGAGCAGGGTCGATTTCACTTCAGTCGTAGGCGCCGTTCTCGTGGGACTCGACATCGTGGCCGGCGCCTTGGTCGATCGCCGTGAAGTTTGGGCCCCGTCGAACGCAACCGATCGCTGGCGCACCCAGTCGTCGTACCCGCCGACGTATTCCCGTAGTTCGTCGCCTTCAAACACCAGCGTGCTGGTCACCACGTTGTTCAGAAACGCCCGGTCGTGGCTCACCAATAGCACGGTGCCGTCGTAGGCCACCAGTCGCTCTTCGAGCAGTTCGAGCGTCTCGCTGTCGAGATCGTTCGTCGGCTCGTCGAGCACGAGCAAGTTCGCCGGGCTGGCAAAAAGTTTCGCTAACAGCAATCGGTTGCGTTGGCCGCCGGAGAAAAACCGG
>JBGSYU010000323.1:0-4123 GCA_041750715.1 Lacipirellula sp. | reverse complement strand
GCGGCGAAGTCGGGGTAGTCGACGCTTTCGGTGCCATTAGCGCCGTCGTCGTCGACTTCGTGGCCCTTGGAGCGCAGCATGGCGATGAGCTGCTCTTTGAGGTGGTATCCGCGATGGTCGCTGCCGATGGCGATGCGCATGGCAAGTGGGGGGCTAGGGGATGGGGAACGGGGGATGGGGAATGCGGAATGCTGGAGGATGAATGCTGGAAGTCAGATGTCATCGCCAACTTTCAGCATTTAGCATTCATCCTTCAGCATTTATCGAGTCGATTCGCTAAGCCGCAAGCGGCTAGGTTAGTTCCATGTGTTCGAGGCGTTCGCGTAACGCGGCTTCGATTTGTTCGGCGCATTCGGTGTAGACCTCAGCCGGTCCGCCGATGGGATCGTCGATGTCGGTTTGGTCCATGCGCATCACCATCGTGCGGCCGGCGGCCTCGGGCCAGCGGCGGACGATCGCCTGGCGGTGGGCATTGGTGAGCGCGAGGATCACGTCGGCGTGGCGGACCAGTTTTTCATTGAGCGGTTGCGACTCGTGGCGAGAGAGATCGAGGCCGCAGGTACGCATGACTTCGACGGCCTCGGGCGCGGCGACGCCGCCGGGTGTGGCGGAGACGCCGGCGGAGGAGACGATCACGCCGCGTTGTTCCGTCTCTGCGAGCGTGCAGCCGAACTTTTCGGCGATCAGTTTGCGGAGGATCGCCTCGGCCATCGGGCTGCGGCAGGTGTTGCCGGTGCAGACGATCGCGATCATCATGCTGGCGAGTCGATCGAGGGCGGCGCACGGGACCACGCCTTCGCGGAGACATTCGTACGAATCGCCGCCGGCGCGGACGACCGTCGAAGGCTGGCCGTAACGGCAGGGGCCGTCGTCGAGCACCAATCCCACATGCTGGCCGAGGCTGGCGACGGCGGCCTGAGCCGTGATGGCATCGGGCTGCCCTGTGAGATTCGCGCTGGTCAGTGCGATGGGTCCGGCGAGCATGTGCAGCACGTCGAGCACGGCGGCGTGGGCCGGCACGCGGAGGCCCACTTCGCCATTAGGGGCGATAGCCGCGCGAACTTCGGCAGGGAGTTGCCGGATGAGGCCTTCATCCTCACCGTGCTTCACGACCAGGGTGACGGGTCCGGGCCAGCAGCGGCGCGCCAAACGCTGGGCCTTGATGCCGAGCGTGGGAGCATAGTCGAGGGCGTCTTCGACGCTGCGGATGGCCAGCGCGAGCGGTGAGTTTTCGTTGCGACCTTTGGCCTCGAAGATGCGGCGGACGCCATCGCCACGGCGGGCGCTTGCGGCGACGCCGTAAACGGTTTCGGTGGGAAAGACGACGAGCTTGCCTTCGGCGAGCTCCTGGACGGCGCGATGCACCACGTCGCGGCTGTCCTCAGTTTTGCGGAGGTTGATGACGACCGGAGGCATGGTATTGAGCGACGCGGCCTTAAGGGTTGCGCATGATGACAACGCCGGCGCCAGCGGCAACAATGGGGATACGCGATTGCCCCTCACGAATAGGACGGTTCACGCTAAGCCGCAAGCGGCGTGAGTTGGACGCCGCGATCGGTGAGAGATCGTGAACTATACCGCCGTTTATCGTGCCTGGTCAAGTTGCCGCGGCGGGTGCAGCGTGAGCGAAAGTGTTTTATTGGAAACAAGTTAAGGTCAGTGTTAGTTCGCAGCTAACGGCCCAATCAGAGCGACAATGCAACCCGATGGTCCGTTCATTGCCGGCCGTCACGCCCGCTGCATCGCGGCGGCGCTTGCACTGGCGCTTGCCGGCTGTCTCGATCCTGGCGGTTCCTCCGGCGAGCCCGAGTTGATGTGGGGCGTGCAGGGGATCGACAAGGGCGAGCTGCAAAAGCCGCGGGCGATCGCCATCGACGGGAACGATCAGATTTATTTGGTCGACATGACGGGGCGCATCCAGGTTTATGACGTCGACGGCAAATATTTACGCGGTTGGCGGACGCCGGTGAGCGTCAACGGCCGGCCGACGGGACTGACCATCGCCAAGAGCGGGCGGCTGCTGGTTCCCGATACGCATTACTACCGGGTGCTGACGTACGAGCCGGACGGCACGCTGGTGGAAGAGGCGACCCTCGGCGGCGTGATGGGCTCGGGGCCCGGTGAGTTCGGCTGGGTGACCGATGTGGCCGAGGACTCCAAGGGCGACGTTTACGTCTCGGAATACGGCGACGCGGATCGGATCCAAAAGTTCTCCCCGGAGGGGAAATTTCTCCTACAATGGGGCGGCAACGGCGAAGAGCCGGGGCAGTTTCGCCGGCCGCAGAGCTTGGCGATCGACGAGCAGGACCGCGTGTGGGTCGCCGACTCGTGCAATCATCGGATTCAGGTGTTCGACTCCAAGGGGAAGCTGATCGAGCACTGGGGCGAGGAAGGCGCGGCGCCGGGAAAGCTGTACTACCCCTACGGAATCTTGCTAGACGGCGAGGGGCATGTGTACGTGTGCGAGTACGGCAATCATCGGGTGCAGAAGTTCACGCTCGACGGGAAGTCGCTGGGCTGCTGGGGAACGCATGGGCGCGAGCCGGGGCAGCTCAACACTCCTTGGGCGGTAGCGCTAGACGGCGAAGGACGGCTAAATGTTCTTGATTCGAGTAACCATCGTGTGCAACGGGTGAAGTTTTAGTTCGTAGGCCTTTCGCTCCGCGAAAGGAAACCATCTCGCGGAGCGAGATGGCTACATTGGGGTCGACGCCATGTTTCAGCACAGTCTGGCCTTCGACCGACCGGCCTATCTGCTGCTATTGCTGTTAATTCCCGCGTTGTGGTGGCTCGGTTATCGCGGCTTGGCCGGGCTGGGGCGTTGGCGGCGTTGGTTTGCGCTCACGCTGCGGGCGTTCGTGGTGCTGCTCATTGTGTTTGCTCTGGCGGATGTGCAGTATCAGCGGCGCAGCGAGGGGCTCACCGTCGTTTATTTGCTCGATCAGTCGCTCAGCGTGCCTGCCGAACAGCGGGACGCGATGATCGAGTATGTGCGGAGCTCGATTCAGCAACACCGCAACGACGCGAAGGGCGACCGGTTTGCGGTGATCGTCTTTGGCCGCGACGCGGAGGTGGAAGTGCCGCCAGTGAGCGCCGACGAAGCGCTGCATGGCCGCGTCGAGAGTTTGCTCGACCCCGAGTACACCGACCTGGCGACCGCCATCCAGCGGGCGAAGGCCATCTTCCCGTACGACGCGGCCAAGCGGATCGTCCTGGTCACCGACGGCAATGAAAACGTTGGCAACGGCTATCGCGAGGCCCGCACGGCGGCGGAGGCGGGGGTGAGCATCGACGTGGTGCCGGTGTTTCTGGAACCGCGCGGCGAGATCGCAGTGGAAAAGGTCGACATCCCGGCGGGCGTGCGGCGGGGGCAGCCGTTCGACATGCGGGTGGTGGTTCGCAACGACGAGAAGCCGGGCGACGATGCGCCGGTGAAGGGCCGGCTGCTGGTAATCCGCAAAGCGGGCGACCGCGAGGAGACGATCGCCGAGCAAGACGTGACGGTCGCCGGCGGGAAGCAGGTGTTCACCATCGAACAGCAAATCGACCAGCCGGCGTTCTACACCTACGAGGCCAAATTCGTCGCCGACGACCCGACGGCGGACGGAATGGCGCAGAACAACAACGCGTCGGCCTTCACGCACATCCGCGGCAAGGGGCAGGTGCTGCTGATCGAGAACGTTGAGAAGAAGGGCGAGTTCGACCACCTGGTCGAGCGATTGCGGGCGATGGATATCGAGGTGACGGTCGTCGGCAGCGATCAACTGTTCAACTCGCTGGCGGAGCTGCAAGGGTACGACTCGATCGTGCTGGCGAACGTCGGCCGCAGTTCGGTCGACGACGTCGACAACATCGCCAGCTTCAGCGACGAGCAGATCGACATGCTCGTCCGCAACACGCGCGAGCTGGGGTGCGGGCTGGTGATGATCGGCGGCCCCGATAGTTTTGGCGCCGGCGGCTGGGCGAACACGAAGCTCGAAGAGGCGATGCCGGTCGATTTTCAGATTAAGAGCACGCAGGTGGTGCCGGTGGGGGCGCTGTGCCTGATGATGCACGGCGGCGAGATGGCGCAGGGGAATTATTGGCAGAAGCGAATTTCGCTGGAATCGGTGAAGCTGCTGGG
>JBGSYU010000322.1:0-4327 GCA_041750715.1 Lacipirellula sp. | reverse complement strand
ACGGTCACGCCGCGGTGGGCGATAAAGTTTTCCTTGCGGGCGATTTCGAGGGCGAGATCGATGAGCTCCGGCGTGTAGGGGGCCGACATATCGGGGAATCGCGGGCCGAGGCGATCGTCGTTCACGCCCACCAGCGGGTTGTCGCCCATGAGGTTGATGTGGTCGTCGATGACCATCACGTCGCCGGGGCGGTAGTACGGGTTCATGCCGCCGACGGCTTGCGAGACGATCAGCGTGCGGGCGCCGAGGGCCTTCATCACGCGCACCGGGAGCGTGATCTGCTTGAAAGGGTAACCCTCGTACTGATGGAAACGGCCTTCCATCGCGACGACCGGAGCGCCCGCGAGTCGGCCGCACACGAGACGACCGCGGTGGCTCGTGGCGGTCGACTTGGGGAAGTGGGGGATTTGCTCGTACTCGATCGCGACGGGCGATTCGATTTCATCGGCGACGTTGCCGAGGCCGGTGCCGAGGATGACGCCGGCGACGGGCGTCTCATTCCACCGGGAGCGGATGGCGGCGGCGGCGGCTTCGATTTGGGAATATAGTTCAAGCATGCGGGTTAACCAAGAAACACACGAAACACACGAAAAGGAGGGAAATGTGGAAGTACTATTTAAGGAGGAGAGCTACCTGGTAACCGGGGCGTTATTTGAGGTTTATAAGGAGATGGGATGTGGATTTTTGGAGTCGGTTTATCAAGAGTGCTTGGGAATCGAGCTTGAGCTACAGAAGATTCCGTTCAGATCGCAAGTTCCTATTCCGCTGAGGTATAAGCAGAATTCGCTGTCGCAGGTCTATCAGCCAGACTTCGTCTGCTTTGATAAAATCATCTTGGAAATCAAATCGGTTTCAGCGCTCACGGATACGCACCGCGCGCAGGTCCATAACTATCTCTGCGCCACCGGCTACCGCCTGGGAATCCTTGCAAACTTCAATCACCATCCGAAGCTTGACTGGGAGCGAATCGTCCGATAGGCGCTTAGACGCTTGTTCCTGTATTCCTTCGTGTGTTTCGTGGTCAATCAATATGCCGCCGAACTCGTGGCGGACTCGCCGCGCTCGCCGGCGGCAATCGCCTGGGTGGCGCTGGTGCCGAGGCGGGTGGCGCCGAGGGCGACGAACCTTTGGGCGTCTTCGAAGCTGCGGATGCCGCCGGAGGCTTTTACTTGGACGTGAGAGCCGCAGGTGCGTCGCATCAGGCGAATGTCGTGCTCGGTGGCGCCGGTGGCGACCATGCCGCCGCCCTCGCCTTTGACCATGCCGAAGCCGGTCGACGTTTTCACAAACGCGACGCCGGCGGCTTCGCTAAGCTCGCAGAGGCGGATCTTGAAGTCGTCGCTGGGAAGCAGGCCGGTTTCGAAGATGACCTTGGTGAGGACGCCGACCGCTGAAGCGGCCTGCGCCACGGCGCGGATATCGTCTTCGACGAACTGCCAATCCTGGGCGAGGACGCGGCCCAGGTTAACGACCATGTCGACTTCCTTGGCGCCGTCGCGGCAGGCGATTTCCGTTTCGCGAACTTTCGTCGCCGTGGTCGTGCCGCCGTGGGGGAAGCCGATGACGGTGCTCGGCACGACGACCGAGCCGGCAAGCAGCTCGGCGGCAAGCGGGACCATCGACGGCTTCACGCAGACGCTGGCCGTGCCGACCTCAACGCACAGCGTGCAGGCGGCGCGGAGATCGGCGTCCGTTTGCGTCGGCTGGAGGACGGCGTGGTCGATGAGAGAGACGATGGACATAGGCTTTCTCGGCGATCGGATTATGGAAGGATACGCCCCCGACGCGCTAAGCCGCAAGCGGGGGGCGCCGGCCGATCAATACTGAAAATGCTTAATTTGCTCGCCCTGGTCCTCGATTTCGCTCAGCGATTCGATGCCGATGTCGAGATGCACGTCGGACCAATCCTGCGTCACTTTCGCGTCGCTACGCGAAGTTTTCACCCCTTCGGGCGTCATCGGCAAGTCGGAAACCAGCAGCAGTGCTCCGCGGGCGATCTGGTTCTTGTGGCCGACGACGAAGATGGTCGCCGTCTCCATGTCGATGGCGATGGGCGTGTATTCGCCGAGCTGCTCGCGGAAGCGTTCGTCGTGCTCCCACACGCGGCGGTTGGTGGTGTAGACGACGCCGGTGCGGTAATCGAGGTGGCGGTCGACTAGCTTCTGCGAGACGAACTTGTGGAGTTTAAAGGAGGGGAGGGCGGGCACGAGCTTGGGCAAATAGTCGTCGGACGTGCCGTCGCCGCGGATGGCGCCGATCGGCAGGATGAAGTGGCCGATTTCGGTCGATCGCTTAAGCCCGCCGCATTTGCCCAGAAACAGGACGGCATTGGGAGTGACGGCGGTCAGCAGGTCCATGACCGTCGCGGCGTTGGGCGAGCCGATGCCGAAGTTGACGATCGACAGGCCGTCGGCGTTTGTGGCGGCCTGCATCGGTCGGTCGGCGCCGTAGATTTGGCAGTTGAACTTTTCGGCGAAGCGGGTGACGTAGGGGCGAAAGTTGGTAAGCAGCACGTATTTGCCAAACTGATCGAGCTGCATACCGGTGTAACGCGGCAGCCAGTCTGTCGCGAGATCGAGTTTGGTGAGCATGGGAGCGGAGGGGTCAGGGGTCAGCAGTCAGGAGTCAGCGAGCCGGGCCGTCTCGGCCCCGGCGAATTCAATACACAAGATGGTTAGGGTTGGCGATCCACTCTTGGAAGAGTCTCTTGCACTCGTCGGCAAGCGTGCCGCCGACGAGCTTCACCTGACTGCCCCCCTGGCGGAGTAGGTCGGCGGCGGGCAGTTGCAGCTCGTTAAAGCCAGCGCCTTCCGCGTCGGCGATGGACGCGCCGTAGTACACCGTCTCGACGCGGGCCCAGTGCAGGGCGGCCATGCACATGGGGCACGGCTCGCAGGTGGTGGCGACGATCGCCCCTTCGAGGAAGATGTTGTTCAGCTCCCGGTTGCCGGCGCGGATGGCGTTCACCTCGGCGTGGGCGGTGATATCGGTGGTTAGCACGACCGTATTATGCTCATTGGCGACGACGCGGTCGCCCAGAGCAATAGCGCAGCCGAACGGGCTTTGCCCCCGCTTCAGGCCTTCGCGGCACTTGTCGATTGCCGTTTGCATTAGCTCTTCGGGGGAAATCATGCGTGACGGCTCCGGTGGCAGCGACTATCGAGAATGGTACGCTAGGGTTCATCAAGGGTACAAAAGTCCGCATAAAACGCCAAGTCGAAGGTAAGTCGCGTTGGCGAGTCTCTCCGAGACTCGCGCCAGTCTCGGAGAGTCTGGCCTACGTAGCCGATTTGCCGGCAGGCTAGGCTTGGCCCATAATGAATCGTTCACTGCTGCTCCACGGGACAAGTTGCGGCCAGAACCAATGGATGCGGGTCAAATTCTGCTGAAGCACGGGTTGCTGTCCGACGCCGATTTATTGCGGGCCGCCGGCGCGCGTACCAATGGAGAGCGCGTCGACCAAACGGCCGTCGACCTGGGGATGGTCGGCGAGGCCGACGCGCTGCGGGCCTTGGGCGCCGAGACGGGCGTCGACTTTATCGACTTGGAGGCCGCCGCCGTCGACCTATCGCTGCTCGCGGCGTTTCCACCGCGATTGATTTACCGGCACGGGCTGTTTCCCGTCGAGCATCGCCGTGGCTCTGTGGTCGTGGCGACTTCCGATCCGCTCAATCTCTACCCGCTCGACGAGGCGGCCGCGGCGCTGGGTTGCCCCATTCTGCCCGTGCTCGCCACGCGCGAGGCGATCGGCAAGCGGATCAAAACGCACCTGGGCGTCGGCAGCGAGACCATCGAAGGGCTATTGGCCCAGCGCGAAGAGGAAGAAGTCGAGCTAGTCGACGGTCTGCAAGTCGAAGACGGCGAGATCGCCGCCGAAGTGCAGGAAGCGTCGGTCGTTCACCTGGTGAATGAGATTCTGCTCGAAGCGATCGACTCGCGGGCGAGCGATGTGCATATCGAGTCGCAGCCTTCGGGCGTGAAGGTGCGCTACCGTATCGACGGCATCTTGCAGCAGCAGCCGACGCCGCCGGAGATCAACCGGTTTCAAGCGGCGATCATCAGCCGGCTGAAGATCATGGCCCGGCTGAACATCGCCGAGAAGCGGCTGCCGCAAGACGGCCGCATCAAGCTGAAGGTGCATGGCCGCGAGGTCGACGTTCGCGTCTCGGTGATTCCGATGCTGCATGGCGAGGGGATCGTCATGCGGCTGCTGGATAAGGGCCGCATGGAGTTCTCGCTAGAAAAGCTGGGCATGTCGAAGTCGATGCGGGACGCCTTCGACCGGCTGATTCGCTTGCCGCATGGCATCGTGCTGGTCACGGGGCCG
>JBGSYU010000321.1:0-2238 GCA_041750715.1 Lacipirellula sp. | reverse complement strand
TTGGCGTCCTTGGCGGTTAGAATCTGCTGCCGCCAGTATAACCTCGACCTAGGCGTATGCCTCCATGTTTCATTGGGACAACGGCCTGTTCTTCAACCGCCCGCGGCTGGGCCTCGACGTCCGCCGCCGGCAGCCGCACGGATTCATCTCGCACGCCCACTCCGATCATATCGGCCCGCACGAGCTCGCCTATTGTACACCGGCCACCGCCTGCCTCTACCGCCTGCGGATGGGCGAGCATCGCCGCACGGTTGAAATCCCTTACCGCCAGCCGCACACGTTCGGCGACGTGCGGCTTACGCTTTACCCCGCTGGGCATTGCCTCGGCTCGGCGATGGCGCTCCTCGAGGGCGAGCAAGGATCGCTTCTCTACACGGGTGACTTCAAGCTCGGCGAATCCGCCACCGCCGAGCGGGCCGAACTGCCCAAGGCCGACGTGCTGGTCATGGAATCGACCTTCGGCAAACCGCAGTACCGGATGCCGCCGCGCCGCGAAACCGTCGGCCGCATGATCGAGCTGGTGCGCGACGCGCTGGCCCGCAATTGCACGCCCGTCATTCACGCCTATCCGCTCGGCAAGTCGCAGGAGGCAACGCGACTGCTCACCGACGCGGGCATCGCCGTACTCCAGCATCCAACGATTTTCGCCGTGAGCGAGCGGTACCGCCAGTGCGGCGTCGATCTGGGCGACGTCCGCTTGTACGACCGCGAGCTTCTGCCCGGCCGCGCCGTCATCACGCTCCCTCAAGGTGCCCGGCAGTTTCGCCTCGCCGGTATCCGCCGCGCGGTAAGCATCGCCATCACCGGCTGGGCGATCGATTCGTCCACCAAATACCGCTGGGGCGTCGACCACGCCTTGCCGCTCTCCGATCACGCTGACTTCGACGAACTGCTCGAAGCCGTCGAGCGCGTCGGCGCCGAGCAGATTTATTGCATGCACGGCCCGCCAGAATTCGTCGGCCACCTTCAAGCGGCCGGCTATAACGCCCTTCCCGTAACCGGCAGCTACCAAAAACGGATGTTCTAGCCAAATGAAAAAGGGAACGCACTACGGTAAGAAGTATCGGTTAGCTAAATCCTGCCGCTGGCAAGTCGCTCCTACCGCGGGCCACTCGTCCAACAATTCCGACTGTAGTGACTGCCAGCCTCGCCGTGCGCGGCCGATCGTAGCGATTTTGCTGTGTTAGCCAGCCGTCGCCGGTCGAATCTCTCCCTAGGCGAAAGGCCGCGCAGGATGCGCGTCGCGCCGCTCACTCTGTAAACGTATTGCCAGGGATGGTAGCCGAATGGCGTGGGTCAACCCCCAATGCCCGTGTGCGTGGCGGAGCGCGATCGGCTGCGCGCTGATGGCCCTAAGCGCGGCCATCGGCTGCGGCGATGGCCCGGTCGAAGCGCCGGCTTCCGACGCTCGGCCTCTGCGCTCGATCCGCGAAGCGCCCCTGCTTGCACAATGCGAGCACACCGAGCCGGCGCTCGAACTGATCTCGCTGCCCGCTACGGATGAACCGGCAACGAACGAGCCGCAAGCCCTCCTGCTCCCGCCGCAAGAGCTCCCTCTCGAAGCCTTCACCGAACTCCCCCCCGCCGCTTGCGGCTTAGCGGCCGTCCCCGCAACGCCCAACCCACCGCAAACCGAAGTCGCCAACAACCCTCACATGGCCAAGGCCGTCGCCGAAGCCGAGTTGCTCCTGGCCGACGCATCGCCCACCGCCACCGGTTCGCCAACCGGCGCTATCGTGAGCGAACGAGCGCAAGCCAAAACCCGCCGCGGTTACGCGCTCGCCCAGCGCGGCGCCAATTTCGCCGCCCGTAGCGAGTTCCTGCAAGTGCTGCGAATGATCGCGGAAGCTAAAGACCAGAAGCACGGCGCCCGCCGACGCACCATCGCCCTGGCCAATGGCCTGCGAGCCCTCGACGAAGCGACCGACTTCGCGCCGGGCGGCCCGGAGCTCGACGCCGAGGTGAGCGTCGCCGTCATTATTTCGTCCCACCGAACGCCGGTCGCGAAAACGCCGGAGGCCGAGGAGCTCATGTCGCAGCAACTCGCCGATCTGTACTTCCGCTACGCCCAGCTCCAGTTGGGCGCCGCCGTCGCTGGCGAACCGGCCGGCTCAATGGCCCTGCACGCCCTGGGAAAGCTCTACAGCCAGCTTGGGCGCGCTGAACCTGAGACCCACCCGCAAGCCGACCGCCGGGCCTTCGCCCTGCAACAAGCCGCGCTGCTGGCCCGCGACGACA
>JBGSYU010000320.1:0-9556 GCA_041750715.1 Lacipirellula sp. | reverse complement strand
GAGGTTTGAATACGCCGTCGCCCCAGCGATCGATGAGCGCCTTACTAATCTCGGGCTTGTGCAGCACGTCGTGGCCGATCGCATCGCCGCGAATGACGAAGGCCCCCCGTTGCGCGAAGGCCACCCGTTGAAGGGCTTCGGCCAACGCGGTCTTGCCGCTGGCGATGCCGCCGATGAGGCCGATGGTTAGCATTTGTTGGTTCCGAGGAGGATTGACCACGAAACACACGAAAAGGAGAAGAGAAAGTCCCTGTCAGTTGGCTGAGGCGGGAGTCGGTAAGCTGTCGGACCGATCCATCCTTGTTTTCGTGTGTTTCGTGGTTAAATCTCTTCCGCGATTAGTAAGCTTCGCATTCGGCCCAGTTGGGGCCTGCTTTTACGTCGACTTTTAAGGGTACGTCGAGTTCGGCGACGGTGGACATTTCTTGTTGAACGAGTAGCGCTAAGCCGCGAGCGGCGTTGGGGGGGGTTTCGAAGAGGAGCTCGTCGTGGATCTGTAGAAGCATGCGTGCCGGCGATTGTTCTTCGCGGAGGCGGCGGTGGATGCG
Source organism: Lacipirellula sp. (assembly GCA_041750715.1). Classification (GTDB taxonomy): domain Bacteria; phylum Planctomycetota; class Planctomycetia; order Pirellulales; family Lacipirellulaceae; genus Lacipirellula. The sequence continues at coordinate 9,008 of JBGSYU010000320.1, read as the reverse complement.
GATCATGGCGAGCTTGATCAGGTCGGCGGCCGTGCCTTGGATGACGGCGTTCACCGCGGTTCGCTCGGGGACGTTGAGCTGACGTAGGGCGCCGGTTTTCGGTTCACGCAGTCCGGGCGGGACGGGGCGGATGCCTTGGATCGCGCGGCGGCGGTTGAACAGCGTCGACACATAACCCTGCTGGCGGCACGCTTCGAGGGTGTCGACCAGGTAGTTGAGCACGCCGGGGTAGGTGGCGAAATACTTCTCGATAAACTCGGCGGCTTCTTCTTTGGAAATGCCGAGGCCCTTGGCGAGGCCAAACGGGCTTTGGCCGTAGATGATGCCGAAGTTGACGGCCTTGGCGCCGCGGCGCATCTCGCTGGTCACGTCGTCCATGGCGACGCCGTTCACCTGGCTAGCGACGAGTTGGTGGACGTCCTCGTCGTTGGCAAACGCTTCCAGCAGCCGCGGGTCGCCGCAGTAGTGCGCGAGAATGCGCAGCTCGATCTGTGAATAGTCGGCGGCGAGCAGCAGCCATCCGGGCTCGCCGGCCTTGAAGGCCGAGCGGATTTCGCGTCCCTCGCGGGTGCGGACGGGGATGTTTTGCAGGTTCGGGTTGCTGGAGCTGAGCCTTCCGGTGGCGGCGACCACTTGGTTTAGCGATGCGTGGACGCGCTTGGTGATTGGGTGGACCATTTCCGGCAGGGCGTCGATGTAGGTGCCGAGCAGCTTTGAGTATTGGCGATATTCGACGATCTTCGCCGGCAGCGGATGCAGCGGGGCGAGTTCTTCCAGCACGCTGGCGTCGGTGCTGGGGCCGGTCTTGGTGCGTTTCAGCACGGGGAGTTTTAGTTCGCGGAAAAGCAGCTCGGCCAGTTGCTTGGGCGAGTCGATGTTGATGGGGCGGGCGGCGAGCTCTTCGATTTCTTCCTTTAAGACGTTTAACCGTGCCGTGTATTCTGCACTGAGCTCGCCGAGGCGGATTACGTCGACGCTTACGCCGAGGTATTCCAAATCGGCCAGCACGTCGATCAGCGGCACTTCGATGTTCTTATTCAGCTCCGCCAGAACGTCTGCGGAGAGTCGCGCTTCGAGCAAGGGCATCAGCCGCAGCGGCACGTCGGCGTCCTCGGCTGCGTACGCGCCGACGTTGGCGACGGGCGCCTGGTCCATGCGGAGTTGATTCTTTCCGGAGCCGATCAACTCGGCGATTTTAATCGTCTCGTGGCCCAGGTACTTCTTGGCGAGGTGATCCATGTTGTGCGTCCGCTCGCCGGAGTCGATCAGGTAGTCGGCGATCATCGTGTCGAACACGATGCCGCGAAGCTCGATGCCGACCGAGCGGAGTACGATCGTGTCGTACTTCAAGTTCTGTCCGACCTTGGCGATGGCGGGATTTTCGAGGATCGGCCGCAGGGCGTCGGCGACTTGCGTGGGGTCGAGGATCTGCTCACCCGCCGGGCCGCGGACGGGGATGTAGAAGGCGAGGCCCGGCTTCCAGGCGAAGGAGTAGCCGACGATTTCAGCGTGCCGGGCGGAGATGCTGGTCGTCTCAGTATCGATTGAGATTAGCTCCTGCACCGCGAGCTGACTGGCGAGCACGGCGAGGGCTTCGGGGGTGTCGACGATTTGATAATCGGCTTGCCATGCCGGGACCGCCGACACGGGCTCGCCAGCCGGTTTTTGCACGTCGGCGTCTGCGGCGTCGTCGGTGATGGCCGCCAGCCGGTCGCCGAGGCCGCGGAAGCCGTAGTCGCGAAACAGCTCTTCCAGGCGGGGGCGATTGAATCCGCCGACTCGTGCGGACTGCCAATCAATCGCGATGGGCACGTTCCTGTCGAGCTCGACCAGCTTCTTCGAAAGCAGAGCCGCCTCGCGGTAGTCGATGAGGTTTTGCCGCCGCTTGGCGCCGGCGACCTCGTCGGCGTGGTCGAGGACGTTTTCGAGCGTGCCGTATTTTTCGAGCAACTCTTGGGCGACCTTCGGGCCGATGAGCGGCACGCCGGGGACGTTGTCGACCTTGTCGCCCACCAGTGACTGGAAGTCGACTACCTGCTCCGGCGCAACGCCCCAATCGCCGAAGAGGGCGACGGCGTCGTACTCTTCGTCTTTGCGGATATTGTAAACGGCGACCTGCCGCGTGAGCAGTTGCCGGCAGTCTTTGTCGCCGCTCACGAGCAGGCACCGCGCACCGGCTTCGTCGCACAGCCGCGCGACGGTGGCCAGCACGTCGTCGGCTTCGTACCCCGGGTGCTCGATGATGGGGATTCCCAGCGCCGCGACCATCTCGCGGATCTTGGGCATCTGCGCGACGAGGCTCTCGGGCATTTCGCCGCGGTCGGCCTTGTACAGGTCGTACAGCTCGTGGCGAAACGTGGGGCCCGAGAGGTCGAACGCGCACACCAGGGCGGTCGGGCGTTTGCGTTCGATGATTTGAATGAGGTCGCGGGTGAACCCGTAGACGGCGTTGACCGGCTCGCCGCGGGGGCTGGTGAGCTCGGCCATGGCGTGGAAGACTTGGAAGATTAGGGAGTGGGAGTCGATGACGTAAACGGTCCAGTCGCGGATAGAGGGGGCCGGCCGCTCGCGGCTTAGCGCGGGCAGCGCTAAGCCGCAAGCGGCCGGTCGTGCCGGAACGCCGGGTTGCGCGGCCTCTTCGACGGAGTCCATCCCGGGCAGCGAGGTTTGACGCGGCGATTTGGCCATTATGAAAAACCGGTCCCTAGGCCTACTAAAACCCCTGCGTAGAATAACGATACCGTCATTCTGAGGTACTCCGAAGAATCTAGAACTCGGTACACGCGCCGGACCCTTCGGAGTACCTCAGGGTGACTGCTTCCAGACGTGACCGGACCCTTCGGAGTTACTCAGGGTGGCAGGGTTCCGGGGCGCTGGAAGTTTGACACACCGTAATCCCGGAATTAAGCTCGACTTACGGCGATTCTATCGCCATCGAGCGGCGCGCGGAAGCGTTCATGTCATCCTGAGCAGAGCGAAGGATCTAACGTGGCTCTAAATTCTTCGCTTTGCTCAGAATGACAGGCGTGCGCAAGCTAGCCGAACAGAGAAGACTGCACTTAAGAGGTCCTGCATGGCCGCGAAAGAGAATCAAGGGCTTCAAGCCATCGTCATCGTGCTCACGATCTTCTTGCTACTGACGGGCGTGGGGCTGCTATTGGTCAATAACGCGCGCAAGACCTACGTGGCCCAAGTCGCCGACCTTCAACGGCAAAACTCCGATTCGCAAACCGCGCAAGCGAAGTTGCAAGCGGAGGCGAACAACTACAAAGCGTGGATTGGTTTCTCCGAAGACGCCCTCTACGATTCCCTCCAACCGCAGTTCGATGACGACGCGAAGCGCTTCGGCGCCAGCATGGATGAAGGGAGCCGGCAGTATAAGAAAATGCTCGAGAACGTCTACGAGGAGAACCAGAAGCTCATCAATAACGAGTCCAGTGCGAAGGACCAGGTCAAGCAGCTCACCGAACGTCTCGCTGTGATCGAGGGGCAAAAGGAGGCCCAAATTAAAGAGCATCAGACGGCGCTGCAAAAAGCGGCCGACGACGCCGCGGCGGAGAAGAAGAAGTTCATGGATCAGTACGCCGCGATCAACGCCGAGAAAGACGAGATCGCCGGCACGATCCAAAAGAACACCGCCCAGCACGAGGAAGCCGTCGCCAAGTTCAACGCCGAGAAGTCCGCCTTCGAAGTCAACATGGCCAAGCTCGAGCGGTCCATCGACAAGCTCCGCGAAGGCGTCCCGAATCCCGACCAATTCGCCCAACCGGCCGACGGCGAGATTTCCGTGGTGAACCAACGCTACGGCAAGGTGTGGATCAACCTCGGCTCGGCCGACGGCCTACGCCCGCAGGTCACCTTTAGCGTCGTCGCCCATGGCGACGCCGACGCCGAGTCCGCCGAACAAAAGGGGAGCATCGAAGTCGTACGAATTCTGGACGCTCACATGGCCGAGGCCTCGATCACCTCGGACGATCCGAAGAATCCGCTGCTGCCGGGCGACCGCATACACAGCCAGGTGTGGGACCGTGGCCGGCAGGTGAGCTTCGCCATTGCCGGCGTCATCGACCTCGATAAGGATCGCAAGAGCGACCTGCAAAGGCTCAAGAATATCATCGCCGCCAGCAACGGCCGCGTCGTCGCCGCCCCGGACGCCACGGGCAAGCTGCCCGAGGGAAACGAGATGCAAGTCGATACGCGCTACTTAATTCTCGGATCCTATCCAGACGGCACCCTTGCCGTCGACGACGCCTTGCGCGTTAGCTGGAAGGCGCTCAGTGACCAGGCCGAAGAGCTGGGCGTGCCGACGATCGCGTTGGATGAGTTTGTCAAGCTGATGGGGTGGCGGCTCGATAACCGCTCGGTTTCGCTTGCCGCCGGCGCTCGCGCGGAAGATTTCCCGCCTCGGGCGAACGTTCAAGACCTGCCGCGAAAGACCGCGCAGCCGACGGGGGTTTTTGAGAAGCGGCTGCCGAAGCTGAGTTATTAACGGACGGCGTGTATGCAGCCCCGGCCTCTGGCCGGGGGTTGAGTGCGCTGCAGGGTCCGCGTGTACCCGAGGCGACCCCCGGGCAGAGCCCGGGGCTATAGCGTGGCCTTCTAGCGCTGCGGGCTTCCTATTCGTTCGAACCGCATATCGCGTCGATGCTCTCGATCAATACGCGGCCCAACAGTTCAAGTTCCGCATCGGCGATCGCCAGCGGCGGCATCACGACGATTACGTCGCCCAAGGGGCGCAGCCACACGCCGTGGGCGGTGCTGCGGCGACAGACCTCATATCCACGCCGCTGGGCCGCCGGAAACGATCGGCCGGAAGCGCGATCCGCCACGAGTTCCACCCCCGCGAGCATTCCCAACTGCCGAACGTCGCCAACGTGGGGATGATCGGCGAGCGGCTCCAGCACGCGGCGCAGGGCCGCGCTTTTGCGGGGGATGGCATCGTCGAGCAGGCGCTCTTCGTCGAATAGATCGAGCGAAGCGCACGCCGCCACCGCCGCCAGCGGGTTGCCGCCGAAGGTGTGGCCATGGTGAAACGTGCGGCCGCTCGTATATTCACCGAGAAACGCTTGGTAGATTTTGCTCGTCGCAAGCGTCGCCGCCATCGGTAGATACCCGGCGGTTAGACTCTTGCCGAGGCACAGCAGGTCCGGCGTCACTCCCTCGTGTTCGCAAGCGAACATCCGCCCCGTGCGGCCGAAACCCGTGACGATCTCGTCGGCGATTAAGAGTACGTCGTGCTTGCGCGTTAGCTCGCGCACGCCGTGCAGGTATCCCGGCGGTTGCATGATCATCCCCGCGGCGCCTTGCACGATCGGCTCGATGACCATCGCGGCGATCTCGTCATGCCGCGATGCGAGCGCCGTTTCGAGCTCGCGCAGGTGAAACTCCGCGTCGCCGCGCCGCGCATCGGGCGGCGGCAGGCGGATCACGTCGAACAGCAGCGGCTTGTAGATGGCGTGAAACCGCTCGATTCCGCCGACGGCCGTGCTGCCGAGGGTGTCGCCGTGGTAGGCGCTGTCAAAGGCGACGAACTTCGTTTTATGCGGGCGGGGCCGCTGGCACTGCTGCCAGTATTGAAACGCGATTTTCAGCGCCGCTTCGACGGCGCACGATCCGTCGCTGGAGAAAAAAACGTGATTCAAGTCGCCGGGCGCCAAAGCCGCTAAGCGGCAAGCCAGCTCGATGGCCGGCGGGTTGCTCATCCCCAACGTCGTTGCGTGGGCGACTTTTCCAAGCTGCTCGACGATCGCCGCTTCAATCCGCGGATGGCGATGCCCGTGCAAATTGCACCAGAGGCTGCTTACGCCGTCGAGGTAGCGCCGGCCGTGGACGTCGACGAGCCAGCACCCTTCGGCCCGCTCGATCACCAGCGGCTCGTACTCGGCCATTTGGGTGAACGCGTGCCAGAAGTGGCGCTGGTCCCAGGCGGTAAGTTCTTCGGGCGTGGGCATTGAGGAAAGGCGAAAGAGGAAAGGGGTGTTAGCCGCGACGCGGTAGCGGAGCGCGACGACGAATGCGATTCCAGCGCTCCGCTACCGCGTCGCGGCTAACGGTCGCCGTCATTTACCAGCGCACCTCCACCGGCGCGCCCACGCCGACGCCGAGCATGATCGCGGCACTGTCGTCGACGATCGCGATTTTCAGGCAGTCGTTCGATTCCACCAGCGCGATGAGCGTCATCGCCGGCTGATCGGCGTAAGCGTTGAAGATGCACCGCGTTTCGTGCTCGTCGCAGAACACGCCGACCGTCTCGTCGGTCGGCACGCCGGCGAGCATCGCGCGGGTGATGTTCGTGATGAGGTTGCCGAACGAATCAATCGCCGTCACCTGGCCGTCGATGCGGTTTGCCACCTTCAGTGCTCCAGACCAATTGCGCGTCTCTGCTGAGTGATGGCCCGCATTTTAGTGGCCGCGCGCCGCTTCGCCAACCGCGCCGTAATTTAGCCCCCGGTCAGTGACCGGGGGCTAAGTGTCGCGCGTCAGGAGTCGGCTTCACCCGCGAGCGCGATCGCCAACTCGCGGATGCGGTTGGGGTCGACGTTGGAGTTTTGCTTTTTCGCTTGGCCGATGAGGGCGCCGGCGGCTTGGAGTTTGCCGGCGCGGATGTCGGCGACGGTTTTGGGGTTGGCGGCGAGCAGTGATTCGACCAGGGCGATGAGGGCGGATTCGTCGACGCGTTCGATTTTTAGTTCGGCCAGGGCGGCTTCGACGTCGCAATCCTTGGCGAGCATGAGCAAGAAGGCTTCGCTGGCGCGGGTGGAGGGGAGCCGGCCGTCGTTGATGGCGGCGATCAGGCCGGCGAGCGCGGGCGCGGGGATGGCGAATTGGTCGATGGTTTGGTCGCGGTCTTTTAGTTCGCGAAGGACCTGCTGGGTTACCCAGTTGCATGCGCTCTTGGGGTCGGTCGTGGCGTCGGCGACGGTTAGGAAATAGTCGACCATTGCCCTGCCCTGGTTGACCAGTACGTCGGCGTCGTAGGCCGAGAGTTGGTAGCCGGCGGTAAGCCGCGAGCGGAGGTTGGCGGGGAGTTCGCCGAGGCTGGAGCGCACGGCGTCGACCGCTTCAGCGGTCGATGCCACGGGGGCGAGGTCGGGGTCGGGGAGGTAGCGGTAGTCGCTCGATTCTTCTTTGCTTCGTTGGGCGCGGGTGACGCCGGCGACGTCGTCCCAGCCGCGGGTTTGTTTGGGGGCGTCGCCCAGTTTGCGGCCGGTGTCCTGCCACTCGCGGAATTGGCGGGGGGCTTCGTAGTCGAGGGCCCGCTCGACGGCGCGGAAGCTGTTCATATTCTTGATTTCGACGATCGGCGTGGCGATGCGCTCGGCGTCCTTGTCAATGTGCAGGTTCACGTTCGCGTCGACCCGCAGGCTGCCCTCCTGCATGTTGCAGTCGGAGACGCCTAGATAAGTGAGCAGCAGCTTTAGCTCCTGGAGAAAGATGCGCGCCTCGGCGGAGCTGCGCATGTCGGGTTGCGAGACGATTTCTAAGAGCGGCGTGCCGGTGCGGTTGAGGTCGATCTCGCTGTCGGCTTTGCCGGCCGTCTCGTCGTGAACGCTCTTGCCGGCGTCTTCTTCGAGATGGGCGCGAATGATGCCGACGCGCTTCGGCTCGAAGCGCCCCTTGGGATCGCTGATTTCCAGGTAGCCGTCCGCCGACATCGGCAGATCGAACTGGCTAATCTGGTAGCCCTTCGGCAGGTCGGGGTAGTAGTACTGCTTGCGGTCCCACTTGGTGAACTCGGGGATGTTGCAATTGATCGCCACCGCCGTTTTTAGCGCCAAGTCATACGCGGCGCGATTCATCACCGGCAGCGTGCCGGGAAGACCAATGCACACGGGGCACGTCTGCGTATTGGGTTCTGCGCCATAGCGCGTATTGCAACGGCAGAACAGCTTGCTCTGGGTGGCGAGCTGCACATGAACTTCCAGGCCGATGACGGTGGTGTATTGATCGTTCATAGGGCGACTAACCACGAAATACACGAAACACACGAAAAGGAATTAAAAGTTCTGTGCGGCCATCATGCTCAAAGTTCTTGCATTGATTTCGTGTGTTTCGTGTGTTTCGTGGTCAAGAATGCAATTTGCGTCCACTTGCGTGATTCGCGGGCCTCATCTTGTTCCAGTCAGTGGCATGTTCAAACATGCGGGCGCCGCGGAGGAGGCGAGCTTCTTCGAGCGGGGGGGCTTGGACTTGGAGGCCGATGGGGAGGCCCGCGTTTGTCATGCCGCAGGGGAGGCTGATGCCGGGGATGCCGGCGAGGTTGGCGGGGACGGTGTAGAGGTCGACCAGATACATCGCGAGCGGGTCGTCGACCATTTCGCCGAGCCGGAACGCGGGGCCGGCGGTGACGGGGCCGACGATGAGGTCGACCTTCTCGAACGCCTGGTCGAAGTCGCGGCGAATTAGGCGGCGCACCTTTAGGGCTTTTAAATAATAGGCGTCGTAGTAACCGGCGCTGAGGGAATAGGTGCCGAGCATGATGCGGCGCTTCACCTCCGAGCCAAAACCTTCGGCGCGGGTACGGCGGTACATGCGCACCAGGGTGGTGTCGAGGTTGTCGGCGGCCTTTACGTCGCCGGCGTCGAGCAGGCGTTTTCGCTCGGCGGCTAGCTCGGCGAGCATTTCAGTTTGGTCGGTGCGATAGCCGTAGTGGGCGCCGTCGTAGCGGGCCAGGTTGCTGGAGGCTTCGCTCGGGGCGATCACATAGTAGGCGGCGACGCCGTATTTGCTGTGGGGGAGTGAGACCTCGCGGATCTCGGCGCCGAGGGATTTGTAGACTTCGATGGCGGCGCGAACGGCGGATTCAACTTCGCTATCGAGGCCGGCGGCGAAGTGTTCGGGGACGATGCCGAGCTTGAGGCCGGCGAGCGGTTGGTCGATCGAGTCGATGAAGCGCGGCGCGGGTTGGTTGATGGAGGTGGCGTCGCGTGGGTCGTGGCCGGCGATCGCGTCGAGCAGCAGCGCGGCGTCTTGCGTCGAGCGGGCGAAGGGGCCGACCTGGTCGAGGC
>JBGSYU010000319.1:0-6757 GCA_041750715.1 Lacipirellula sp. | reverse complement strand
TAATTCCTCTGCGACCGATGCTCGCGCGCAGGCTCGGGCCTCGTGCATGGAGCACCAAATACTCGATCATGTGAAACAAGCGCTGCGCGTGACATTAGATTGGAAGGCGCCCTCGATCGGGCTGTCGCGCAAAATGTCGAGCGTGCAATTCACCACGAAGTCCTTTGCGAGGCATTTGCTGCGCATGATCGGACTTGAGGAAAACGGCGGTTACATGGCGGTGGTGCGCGAGCAGAAACCGCATTGGGAGCATCGCGTGCGGCGGCTCGAACGGCAGCATGCGGAATTTCGCGTTTTTCTGGAAGAGTTGAAGCCCGATATTGCGGCGATGACGGCGCTGCCCGAGGATCAGTTTGAGTTTATTAGCAGCCGCATCGTCGAGTTGCTCGACCGCGTCGATCAGCACGATCTGGAGGAGATCGAGCTGTTACAGGAGACGCTGCTGTGCGACGAGGGGGGCGGGGGGTAAGCCGCGGGACGCATTCGCGGTGCGGTCATCAACACCGGGCGGAAGTCCCCCGACACGCCCGAGCCCGATCCGCGCGCCCTCGCCGGACGGGGGGCTGGGTTTTACAATGGGTGAAGTTGGAACGAGTGCGTTCCTTCGCGCGTAATCCCATTACCGTCTCCGACTTCCGCCATGGCTCGTGCGCCCCGCAATCTGAACGTCGACAACATTCTTCGTCATTGGGCGTTCGAGCCGGGTCGGCCGTTGGTTCGTAAGGTAGCGGGCGTCGACGGCCGCGAATTGCTCCAGATGCGCGTCGATCTGGGCCTTCTTCAGTTGGAAACCACCGGCCGACCGGACGGCGAGAAGCCCGAGGGGTTTGCGACCTATTACGACTATCTGGTCTCGGCGGCGTTTCAGGAAGGGACGGAGTTCGCCCTCGGGGAGCGACGGCAGCAAGAGGTCGACCGTGAGTTCTTTCAGTTCTATCACCGGCGGATTTGCTGGCTGACGCTCAACGAATACGAGCGCGCCGCGGAGGACGCCGAGCATTCGCTGCGGTTGATGGATTTCAGCTCGGCGAACGCGGTCGACCGCGATTGGGCGCTGATGCACGAGCAGTACCGCCCGTTCGTGATGTTTCACCAGGTGCAGGCGACGGCGCTGACCAAGCTACAGTCGGACGAGCCCGAGGGCGCCGTGCAGGTGATCGACGCGGGGCTGGAGTCGCTGTCGGCGCTGTTTGCCCAGCATGGGGCGGAGGAACATTTCGACGAGGACGTCTTCGTGGTGAAGCTGCGGGAGATGCAGGCGTCCATCAAGTCGCACTTTCACCTCGGGCCGTCGCTGGCGCAGCAATTGGCGACGGCCGTGGCCGCCGAGCAATACGAGCTGGCGGCGAAACTGCGGGACCGACTGGCCCGGCCGGGCGATGGGGCGTGAATAGCTCTCAGCCATCAGCTTTCAGCGGTCAGCCAGAGAATAATGCTGATTGCCGCGACTCTTTTTGGCTGAAAGCTGATCGCTGAAAGCTGACGGCTTCGTTCGTCGTTTTTTCAAGTTCTTGGCAAATGTTCAGCGGTTCGGTGTACATGCCGGCATTGCCGGCATGCGCGTAAGTCGTTGTGCGGACGGCGCCTTGGCATGCTGGCAGGAAATCGGCCGACCTCGCGGCACGTCTTATGCGTCTAGTGTTCGTCGTGTCAACCGCGGCAAGCAGCCGCCCTCATCTTTTCTGCCAAGGGAGTGTGTCATGTTAGTCCTCACACGGAAGCAAGGCGAGCAGATTCGTATCGGCGGCGACGTGGTCGTCACGGTGGTCCGCACCAAGGGAAAGGCCGTGCGGCTGGGCATCCAGGCGCCGTCGCACGTGCCGGTGCTACGCGGCGAGATCGCCGTGGCGATTGCGGACGACGAGCAGCAAAAGTCCTCGGGCGGCGACGATCGCGACGAAGACCCTTGGACCGTAACCGTCGAACGAACCCGCGGGCCGCTGCGGCAGTTGATGGCGGCGCGGGCGGTGTGAAGCGACGGGGAACAACGATGCATGAGAAGGCAATTACGCAGCACCGACGGCGGTATAGACTTTGCCTTGGGTTCGCAACCAATCGAGGTCGCCTTCTTCAGCCCGCTCTTTGACTTCTCGAAGCAACTGAACGGTTTTGGATTCGTAGCAAGGCTCGCTCGGATCGTCCGCCGGTATCACCATCGCCATTTCGACGGCGACGACATATTTGTCGGTTTGAATGAGTCGCGTTCGCTTAATACGTTCGCCGGGAATTCGCATGATTGATTTCTATCGAGGATGCACTGCCGCTATGGCTGAGTGAACGGCTTTCGTGGACTCGCTTTGGATTTTACAACGAGAGCTTGGAACTCCGGGTTGGACTGGAGCAAATCACTCGTGAGCGAGTCCTCTTCGGTTGGATCGAGTGAGTGAACGGCTACCAGCCGTTGATCGGGCAGTTCGATCACAAGAGGCTGTCCCGACACGGCGCATGCGTTAAGCATTCCACGAGGGTCGGCCTCTAGCTCACTCAGCGGGATGGTCTTGATGTCCATGAAATTCTTCTCCTGCCACAATCAGCTTATTACCGACTTTTCGACCGACGATAAGAAGTACCACTTCCTCGCCTTCGACATTTTACAACACACGAAGGTTCCCGACGCGAAGTTCGTATCCTGCGAGCGGATTCGGCCTTAGCGCCTTGATAGCGCGCGTCGGCGTAGTCGGCTGTTGCGAGAGACGGGAAACGATTGCCGCTTCCAAGCGCCGCTGCTCAAACGCTGGCAGCTCACGGAGTTGTAGGTCCGCGTCGGCAGTAATTGTGATCTGAAATGCCATGCAACGCGTCTAGCGTGGTGAATCACTCACTGGCTTTATAGCGACCGATCCCGGCACTTGCGGAGGCGCCCGCTCGCCTCCCGGAGGCGATTGCGACGTTGCATAACGCAGGCCGCCGGCGGCGTTCGGGAAGTTTTGCAACTCCGCGACATTCTGCAGCAGAATCCGGCGGACTTCTAGAATACTTTGCGGGTGGCGGTGAACGCTCATGTGGTCGGCGGGGACGACGATTTGCGACGCGGCCGTGTCGAGCCGCGCGCTGGCGAGCGATACGACGCCGTCACCTTCGCCGGAGAACCACAGCGACACCTTGGTGGTGAATCCTTCTCGCGGCGCTTGGCCGACGATGTTGTGATGCTTCACCCAAGGGCCGGCGGGCGCCACGAGCAACACCGGCAGCAACGTCGATTTGGGCGAGAGCGAGTCGATGCTGTTGGTGATGTTTATCGGGCAACTGGGAAGGAAGTAATCGGGATTTCGCGACGCGAGGAGGCCGTGGCCTTGGATGAGCTTAGCAGGAACGTGGATCAGCTTGCGACCGGCCCACTTGGTGAAGTCGTTCGAGAATTCGCTGCCGCGGTGCGGCGTGCCGATCGTGATCACTCGGCGAATCGACGGGTTCGGATCGAAGAAAAACGTCTGCGCCAATTCTTCTCGCAGCTCGTCGTCGGCGTGCAGGTCGGCGAAGGGCTTCTCGCTCAAGGTTCGCCAGAATTCGTTGCCGCTGCCGACCGTTTGCAACCGCGACACCAGTCCCCCCATGCTGTGGCCGACGAGAATCATCTGGTCGAGCGCCGGCGCCTGCCGCTGCGGGTCGAGCGCGACGCGCATTTGGGCGAGGTCTTCGCGCATTTCGGCGGCGCTTTGCCAGAAGGGCTGGCCCGAGGGGTAGAGGTAGAACCAGAACTGATAGTTCTCGCGGATGGCGGGGTCGCTTCGCAGGTCGTTGAACATCTCCATCCAAGTGACGGGACTGGACCACAGACCGTGAACCATGACGACGGGGATTTTGTCGGAGCGAAACGGTTCGAGCATGTACAGTCCGCTGACCTCGCCGACCTTCGCCGGAGTAAGCAGGCCGGCGGTGGAGAGGATGTCTTCATCCAGCGCCGGCTGGCTGAGATTGTGGGCCAGCGGAGTGCTGAGATCGGTTTCCAGCGGCACGCGCACCGCCTCGGCGTCGACGTGGGTGCTATCGAGCGGATCGTGCAGTTCAAGCACGGCGTGGAGGGTGCGCCTTTGCGGGGGAGTCGCCGGGGCGGCGGCCGCAGCGGTAGACGCGGGGACGATGGCGTCGTCGGATTCGCGCGCCGAGTCGGGGTCGATTCGTAGGAACGCCGTAACCGCAAAGGACAGGTCGGGCGGATAAAACCGCTCGGCAGCGTCCGCGTTTTCGTGGTGCAGGCGAATCGCGATCAGCGGCACGCCGAGGCCGAAGTTATGGTAGTGATTGCGGAGGCCGTGGACTTCATAGTCGGAAACGAATTCAAAGCGATCGAACTCGCCATCGTGCCAGCCCTTGCTCCTAAGCTGCACTTCGAGCTGGCAATCGTGGTTAGCGGTTTTGATGAGGCGGGTCGTGCCGGGCCGGAGGGCGCCCTGCGTTTGTACGATGCGGAGCGTGCCTTCGAGGGCCGAATTATAAAGGTCGCAGGCGCGGCGGAACTGCGGATCGAACTCGTTGGTGGGGGTCGAATACGAATCGTCGAACAGGTACTCATAAGAATAAAGCACCGACGAACCGTAGAGCTCGAGGGCTTCTTCGGCCTTCATGGCGACGTCGGCCCGCTTCGCGCCGACGTAAGCGAGCTCGGCCAGCGCGTAGAGATGCTCGCGATTCGGTTCGCGGCGATTGATGGCGTTGAGCTCGGCGAAGAGCGCGGGCTTGTCGCCGAGCTTGCCTTCGAGGTCGTAGCGGCGTAGCAGCTGGAGCGTGCGTTCGGTGGGTTTGGGGCCCTGTTTGGCGAGCAGGCCGAGGGCGTCGGTAAGGGGATTGCGCGGCGTGGAGCGGAGCGAAACCCATTTGCTGCTGCTGGTCGAAGCGCAGCCGCCCACGGGGATGAGAACGACGACGAGCAGCCACGCAGCGAACCACGCCGCGGTCAGGCGTCTAGGATTTGTCGGCGGGAATAGACCGACCACTGGCGACATGAGGGCGTCTGCCCCGAAGGATTGGACAGGCGGCGATTCAATCGCGCAGGGTGATCCCCGAGGGCGACGCCGCTCCCCATAGAGGAGTGGGGAGAGTAGAAGACGAGGCGACGGGGCGTCAAGGTGGGAGCAGGCGTTACTCGCCGCCGTCGCAACGACGGCGCATAAAAAAAGCCGCCCCACCTTACAGCCGGGCGGCCTTCTTTCGCTCGTATTGTTTGGTGGGCATAGGCTACCGGCTAATTCGGGAACGGCTCCACAAGACTCTATCCGCTGGCGCTTATCCCATTATCCCATCACATGCGGCATGCTCGGCAGAGCGCCCAGGCGCTGGTGCGTGACGATCACCGTCTGCACCGGTTGCGCGTCATGGTCATTCGGCTCGAATTCAAATTCAATTGCGGCATCGCGAAGTTCGCCACGAAGAATCCTAACGGTGCGGGGCGCCTCCACCGCTAGCGTGACGCGGTTCCCGGCGACTCGCCGGACCTCAATCGTGATGTCGTCGCCCACATGAATCTTCTCGCCAATCTTGCGGCTTAAAACTAGCATCCTTACTTCCTCCATCACCTTTGAAAAAGACTGTGAACGGCCGCCTCCCTGCGGGCTGCCAAAAATTGTCGCTTGTCGACGGCGTTAAAAATAGCAATCGACGTGCCAATAGATACGAATGGCGGGGTGAGAAGTTCGGTGTCACGTCGGAACCTATTTTTCCGATGGTTTCCAAAATTGCCTCAAGTCGCGACATTGCTTGCAGTGACCGCTTGACAACCAATTTGGTCGCATAACGAGACTTGCGCCTGAAAACGGGACGGCGCTTGCGGGGCCGATGGTAGTGGGTCTCTTTGGCGAAAGGGGGTCGGGAGTCTTTTGCAACTGGAAGCGTTTTTCGCTGGGAAACTTCCTAGTTGAAAAAGACTCCCGACCCCTTCCACTTCGCAAACAGACCCACTACCTGGCCGTTAGCTTCTGTCGCTTGGGTTGACCGTTCTGGGCGCCGCGTTATACTCCGCCGCCTCTTCTGGCGACATAAGGCTCCGATTTTATGCCCCGATTCGTGGATATCCATTGCCACCTGGCGCCGGGCGTTGACGACGGGGCCATCGACCTGGCGGCGTCGCTAGCGATGGCGGCAATGGCGGTCGCCGACGGGATCCAGACGATCGTGGCGACGCCCCATCAGCTCGGCGCCTTTCGGCGAAACTCGGGCGACGATATTCGACGTCGCACGGCGGAATTGCAGTCGCATCTGGGTCTGGCGGGCATCCCGCTCACGGTGCTGCCGGGGGCTGACGTGCGGATTGAGGAGGATCTGGCCGACCGCCTCGCGACAGGCGAGGTGCTCACCCTGGGCGACCGTGGGCGCCATGTGCTGCTGGAATTGCCGCACGAGCTTTATTTTCCGCTGGAGGGACTGCTGGAGGCGCTAAGCCGGCAAGCGGTGGTGGGGATTCTTTCGCATCCGGAGCGGAATGCGGGGTTGCTGCGGCAGCGAGAGTTGCTGGCGCCGTTGGTCGACGCGGGGTGCCTGATGCAAGTGACGGCTGGCAGTCTCATGGGGGCCTTTGGACCTCGCTGTCAGGAATTGGCGGAGTGGATGCTTTCAAAGGGTTTGGTCCACTTTGTCGCGACCGACGCCCATGGCCCAAAGGCGCGACGGCCATTGATGCGGCGGGCGTACGACCGCGTTTGCGAATTGACGGACGTGACCGCCGGGCGAGACTTGTGCTGCGATTATCCGGGGCGCGTGGCCGCCGGCGCCGATGTGCCGGCGGGACGGCGCGCCGTAGCGAAGCGGGCACGTTGGGGCCGGC
>JBGSYU010000318.1:0-6506 GCA_041750715.1 Lacipirellula sp. | reverse complement strand
GAATCTCGCGAGCGGTCGGCGAGGATGCGCGTGCAGACGACCTGCTCGACGCTGCCCAGCTCGGGGTGCCCGTTGGCGACCCAGTCCGCGGCCTCCCCGAGCACCGGCGATTCCACCAACGGGTTGTAGTGGTGCAACACGGCGTCCGTCTCGGTACGGGCCATGTCGATTTCGAAATACGTCAGCACCGAGCTAAACAGCGGGAACGTCACCAGCATCGGACGTTCCAAGCGGGCCAGTTCTTGAACCTGACGGGCGCGAGCGTCATCGCCGCCGGGACCGCGTCCCACGATGATCGCGTCCGCCGACTCCGGATCGAGCAAATCCTCCCACGAATCGCCGGGACAATCGCCTGCGTTTTCGGGGTGGGGGGCGGCGCCGGCCGCGCCCGGCGGCCAGGAGAATTCATGCCCGGCGGCCAGCGCGGCTGCCGCCAGCCGCAGGCTTTCAACGTCGGCGCCGAGGAGGGCGAACTTCATGCCCACCCAACGTAGCCTACCGCCGCGGGCGTCACAACTAGCGCTGATCTCATTGGCGAACGTGGTACAATTGACCACGCGGCCAAAAGGGCGGCGATACCATCGCCGGCTTTATTGATTTCGGGTTACCATCGCCGGCTTTATTGATTTCGGGATAAACGATGAATGGAACCACTAACATACCTCGGAGTCGAGCAAAGCTCGCATGGGTAATGGCGTTTACTGCCCTGGCAGCAACGGCATTGTCCTGGGACGTTGCGGCTCGCGGCGATCGGACGGAGGCGACGCCCGAGAATGTCGCAAACCTTCCGCCCGTCGACTCGGCGCTGTTGGATCGCTGGGTTCGCGAGCTCGACGACGACCGGTACGCGATGCGCGAAGCTGCTCAAAAGCGGCTCGCCGCGGCCGGTTCGCCCGCGCTGGAAAAAGTGGCTGAGGTAGCGGCCAAGGGTTCGCTCGAAAGTTCGACGCGCGCGGTAAGCATTCTCGTCGGCTGGGCCGACTCGGAGGACGACAAGTTCAGCTTAGCCGCGCTCGAACGCATTGCAGCGCTGGCGAATCGTCCGACGGAGGCGGGCATGGCCCTGGAGCGCCTGGCCGATGTGCGCGAGGCGGCGGCGATCGAATCCATCAAGAGCCTCGGCGGGCGATTCGATTACGACCGTTCGCTGGGCATGGTCGGCGGCGTGAGCGCCCCGCTGCAAATCATCATCGGGCCGCAGTGGAAGGGGGACGTCGACGGACTAAAACATGTGGCGGCGGTTCGCAGCGCCCGGACATTGAGCCTGCATTCGGCGCCGCTCGATGACGCAGCCTTAGCGACGCTCGAGCAGTGCCCCCACTTGCAGCGGATCGAGGTCTACGGCACCGGCGTCTCGGCCGAGGCCGTGGCGGAACTGCAACCCCGCATGCCCAACACCGTGTTCGACATTCGCGGCGGCGCCCGGCTGGGCATTCGCGGACTGATCATCGAGCAGATCGTGGTCGACAGCCCCGCGGATAAGGCGGGTCTCGCACGCAACGACCGGGTGACTGAATTCGCCGGGCGACCGATCGAAACCTTCGAGCAGCTCACCCAGCAGATCGCTAAGTGCAAGCCGGGCGACACGGTGACGGTGAAAGTGCTACGCGGCGCCGAGACGCTCGAGAAAAAGGTGACGTTCGATCGGTGGGGCGACGACCAGCGCAGCACGATGCCGACAGCCGATGCGCAACAGGGCTTCGTCCCGGTGCAAATCCAGGGCGGCGGGCGGATTATTATTCAGCCCGGCGGACAGATAATTCCGGTCAATCCGGCGCCGGCGCAGCGGCGGTAGCGGCGCACGTATGTAGCGGAGTTTCTCCGAAACTCCGGACACATATGTAGCGGAGTTTCTCCGAAACTTCGGACACATATGTAGCGGAGTTTCTCCGAAACTCCGGATCGCGATTCTCGGAGAGAATCGCCTACGTTTTTAAACGGCCAGGCCGGTTTCGATCTGCCGTTCCAGCTCCGTCATGTGGCCGCTGGTGCGAAGTTGGTGCGCCAGTAGCTCGCGACCCTTTTCGGTCCACACGCCGATCGACCTTAGCTCGCTCTTCGATTCGGGGCAGAGAAACGTGACCTGCTTGGGAGTAAGGGCCTTGATCTCGACGGCGCCCGCCTCGCGGGTGTAGCCGACGGAGAAGGCCACGCGGCGATTGTTTTCCTCGTCCTCCCAGTGAGATTCGATGGTCTTCATGGGCGCGTACTCCTAAACAAAAACAGGCTTGAGACCCGAGGCTGGAGAAACCAGGCTCCGGCGTGAAATTTGTCGTAGCCCCGTATTTTATCCAGAAGGTCGGCCGGAAGCACGGTCGAACTGGCGTCTTTTTTGGCGGAATTCTTGAAAATCTCCCCTGATTCCAACCCGGAGGGTTGTCAGATGTTGGCCGGGGGTCGAGCTTAGCTCGACCCCCGGTTGCCAATCATGTTCGCTACGTCGGACCCGGAGGGTTCGCAGTCGCCCGCCAACCCTCCGTGTTGGAAATATTCGTTGCTAATAACCGGGGGGGTCGCTGCGCTCAGCCCCCCGGCTACAATCTGCCATCCCGCGCGGGATGAATTCCGGGCCTCCGACGTCCGCTATAGAGGCCCGCCGCGGCCCCGGGGGAATTCCCCAAAAAATCCGTCCCGCACGGGATGTTGGGGGGAGTCCGGCTAGAATGGCCCTCCGAGCTTGCATCCATGCTATAATTCCACCGTATGAGCACCGCCGAAATCATTGCGGAGTTGCCCCGCCTCAGTTCCGAGGAACTGGCCAAAGTGCAGGCCCGGGTGAAGGAACTTGTTGAGTCGAATTCCGCCAGTGCGCAAGCGGCGCCGGTCGCCGGACATCCGGCTCTGTGCATCTGGAAAGATCGCACCGACCTGCCCGACGATCCCACTGAGGCCTCGAAAGTGTTGCGCGAGCGCATGATGCAGCGGACCGAGGTGACTGGATTGTGACCGCCGGGCCGATGAATTCTCCGATCATCGACAGTTCCATCCTCATCGAAAGTCTCCGCGGCCGCGCCGAAGCGATTTCGTTCCTCGGCGCCCAATCCGCCGGCGCCCGCCCGCGCACGCATTTGCTCGTCGCCGCCGAGTTGCTCGCCGGAGCGCGCGACAGGACGGAGCAGAATCTGATCGATTCGTTTCTGCAAACGTTCGACCTCGCCTTACCCGACGAGGCCGACGGCTTGGCCGCCCTCGACCTCTACCGCCGGTTTCGTCTGTCGCACGGCGTCGATTGGCCCGATTGCCAGATCGCCTCCACTGCAATGCGCCTGGGCGCCTCTGTTTTCACGCAGAACGTTAAACACTTCACCGCCTTCCCCGGCCTTCGCGCCGTCAGGGCGTACTAAGAATGCCTTACAACAGGCTGGTGGACTTCGTCTCGTGGTAAGACACGCTGTGGCGACCGGGCTGATCGAGCACCGGTTACGGTCGCCCGCACGTCTGCACTGGCTACGGCGCCCGGTCGATGAACATCGAGCCGTTGTCGGCGATGGTGAACAGCGGGCGGTGGGGATTGGTGAGGCTCTGCTTGGCCGTGCGGCCGAAGTGCCACACGAAGTTGATGCCGAGGTTCCAGGATTCTTCCCCGGCGGCGATGGCGCCTGGGCTTGCTTCGGGGATGAGGTAGTTGAAGCCGGTTTGCAATGAGAAACGGTTGCTGAAGGGCACGTAAGCGTCGCCGCCGAAGATGCCTTCGTTGTCGTTGGTGCCGCCGCCCCAAAAGCGGATCTCGCCGGCGTCGCGGAAGTGGTAGCGGATGAAGCCGGTGTATTGGTCGACCGTTTGATACTCCCGCATACCGACGATGGTGCTCTGCGTGTGCGTGGCGCCCCAGAACCCCAGTTCCAATCCGCTGCGGCTTTTGAGGCTGATCTCGTACCGCACTTGCTGAAAGTCGTCTTCCACCAGCAGGTCGTCCTGCATGTAATCCCATACGGCGCCGAACTGCAGGCCCACCGGCACGCGGCGGAACACGCCGGCGGTAACGAAGTCCTGAAAGCGCTCGTTCGGCGAACCGGCCGACGTGCCGGACAGTTGGCTTTGCACCGCTTGGTATCCAAGCTGATAGCTCAGTTGCGGGAAGATCAGTCCGATCAGCGGAGCGCGGCCGCCGAGGTTGGCGCCTTCGTGAAAGCCGAAATTGTTGTCGCTCGGTCCGTCGAGCGTGTCGCGAGGTCCCTTAAAGCCGTGGACGCCGCCCCAGATTGTCAGGTCCTTAAACCGCGGCACGCAGACGGGAAAGCACCAGTAGTCGGGGCCGGGGCGGCCGATGCAACTGCCGCAGTCGACGGCTCCGCAATCGGGTTCGCCGCAGGCGCAGGTCGGTTCGAGGCCGCAGCCCGGTTCTAAGCCGCAACCCGGTTCGAGGCCACACCCAGGTTCGACGCCGCACGCGGGTTCTTCGTAGCCGCAGGCTGGTTCGCAGATGCCGCACCCCGGTTCGTCGCATCCGCAGGCGGGCTCGCTGATGCCGCAAGCGGGGTCGCTGCAGCCGAGGCACATTTCCGAAAAGTTGGCTTGCACGAGGCGGGACTTACGTTTCGGGGCGGCGAATAGCGGCAAGCTTTCATCAATGGCCACCAAGCGCGAGTTCTGCACGCGAGTTGGGGTGCGATAGCTGGCGAGGTCGCCCGTGTTAGAAGGTTCGGCGAATGCCGGGCGGACCTTGTTCTGCGCAGGCGCCTGGCGAACGACTTGCTGCTCCGCGGGCCGGGGGGCCTGGGCGAGCGGCTTGACGACTTGTTGTTGGTGCGTCGCGGGCTGGACGGCGGCTTCAGTGGTGGCCCTTGCTGGCGCTACGGGCTTTGCGGCCGTCGAACTGCGGAACTGCAAGGCGCTGGCCGGAGCGGCAGCGGCGCTGCTTCCAGGCTTTTGGAACTGGACGCGGGCCGCCCCCGATTCATCGGCGTCGCCGATAACGGGCGCCAGCACGACGGCGGCAAAGGTGAGGAAGGCCCTAGCGCAAGCAGAGGTGTGCAACGAGCGGGCGAATGTCATGGATCGAGTCCCACGGGGGCCAATCTTTCGATCGGCCGCCGCCTTGGTGCGACGTTTTCTCGCTTTGCGGTTGTCCGCCGCGGCGGACAGGCATCGCGGGTACGTCTCGGCAGCCCCCCCGGGAACCAACGCTTAGAGTAGGTATCGGCAGGGTCTGGGCGGTACTTTCGGAAAAGTCGGTGTAATCGGAAAATATTTACAGGCCCGGTTGAAAACCAGGAAAGCCCCGCGAATCACGCGAATGGGCGCGAATAAGACAGGAAATCAAGGGCGAGCGATGCTGCAAGCTACCCAATCGCCTGCATTTTCCTGTTCGCCCCCATTCGCGTGATTCGCGGGCGCCCTTCCTGGATTCCCCAACTCTAGAAGCCCACGGAGAACTTGGAAATTGGCGGCGGCGAAGCACTGTCCAGAATCTCGCGACGTATTATTCAGGCAGGTAGAGCTGTCGTTCTGCGGGCAGTTCGGCGGACTATCGATCCGGCGGTAAAGGTTACTCGAACAACAACTTAAGAACGGCACGCCATCGCGCTCGGTGAACAAAAGTCGATCCAAGTCGCCAAGCCGATGTTGCCTGTTCTGAATTTTGTGCTGATACTGGAATTAGAGAAGAGTTCTTTGGAGCGCCTCGATCCGCGGGCCCAGTCTCGTGCGGCTGACGGCAGCCTTGGTTTGGTTGTCGCAGACAAGTTCCCCTCACGCTCTTTGCCAACTTCCGCTCTTTAGCGTTTAGCACGGGCAACAACGTCCCTTTCGGGCGCGCGGCAAGTCACTCTGGCTAGCTGCTGCCAACGCCTTTCGGCGTTTGGCTTGCTGGTTTAATGCTGCGGAGCGGGTTTGCTATCGAGCGTGGGAAGCAGGAAGTCCGGGCACGCGAACGACGCTCCAAGAACTCTAAGGATTCATAGCGTTCGATCATCATTCGTTAGTTAGTCGCAAGTCGTAGCGCAGACTCGCGCAAGGCGATTCCTTCGCAGTTGAACTCGCCAGCGCCGTCCGCAGGAGTATCGCAATGACTAAAGGTAGCGAGATTATTTCGCTGGTTTCGGAGCGACAGGATCGCGATCAGTTTCGACGTAAGAACTGGGTCGGGACGTTCGAGGAGTACCTCGACATCGTCCGCGAGCATCCTGAGGTCACGCGCACCGCATACCAGCGGCTGTACGACATGATCCTGTCGTACGGCGTCGAGGTGGGAGATCGCAATCGCGAGAAAGAGTACAGCTATCGGTTCTTCGACGACCCCGACCACGACGGGCACGACGCGGTCTTCGGGCTGCGCGGGCCGCTGCACAATCTCGTCAACGCGCTGAAAAGTGCGGCGTACGAATACGGCATCGAAAAGCGCGTGCTGCTGTTGCACGGCCCCGTGGGCAGCAGCAAGAGTACCATCGTGCGACTGCTGAAGAACGGTTTGCAACGCTACTCGGCGACCGACGCGGGGGCTCTCTACACGCTCGGTTGGGTCGATGACGACAATCGGGACGAGGTCCACTGGTGCCCGATGAACG
>JBGSYU010000317.1:0-15975 GCA_041750715.1 Lacipirellula sp. | reverse complement strand
ACTCGACCGTTTTTGCTTCGCGATTGTACTCGCCCCAGGCGGCGGCGCCCCGCGACGGCAGCTGGCGAAAGCGCCGCAGCGCCTCGACGATTGCGACGGGCGATCGCGCGGCGACATAGCCCGTGGGCAACGCGTCGATCTGCCGCTCAAACCACCCGTCGCCGCGCTCTTGGGGCGTCAGCCGCTCGAGCGCGTCGCGTCGCCGTCGATCTTGCTCGCGCGCGCCGGACGATTCTTGAGCGTCCAAGACGGAGAGCGTTTTCCGGTACAAGTCGATCAGAACTTCCACCTTCCATTGCGTCAGCACGTCGGGTCCGACGGCGGCGAGGTCCGCGCAGGAGAGCGCCAGCAGCATGCGCAGCCGCTGGGGAGTCGCCACGGAATCGGCGAATCGGCGGACGACCTCGGGATCGCCCGTGTCGCGGCGGAACGCGAGGTGCGACATCGCCAGATGCTGATGCACCAGGTAAGCCACATCGCCGCCGGCCGCGGGACTGAGGAATAGGCGAGTCGCCATGTCTTCGGCGATGCGCCGGCCCACTTCGCTGTGATCCTCGTCGAAGCCCTTGCCCAAGTCGTGCAAGAGAAGCGTTAAATGCAGGAGCGCCTTGTCGCCGACCGCCCGATAGGCTTCGCCCAACGCGTCGTTTCTGCCGGCGAACTGCGTCACTCGTTCGACGGCCTGCAGGCTGTGCTCGTCGACCGTGAACTTGTGATACTGGTTGAATTGCAACAGGCACCGCGCGTGCTTCATAGCGGGAACGATTTTTTCGAGGTATCCCAGCTCGTGGAGCAATCGCAACGAGCGCGGCGCGAGCGTCGGCGTTCCAACCAAGTACATGAACCGCCGAGCGATGGCGGGGGTGACGTCCTCGCTACAATCGGGCGCTGCGAGCAGCAGGGCGGACGAAGTCGCATGGTCGAGCGACTTATCCTCGCTGACCGAAAGGTCGACGATTCGCAGCACTTCGTCGAGATTGCCTTGCAATTTTGCAAGACCCGCGCGCGTGGCGGAAATCTGCCGAACGCCGACTCGATAATCGCCTTCGACGCTGCGGCCGATGACCGGGTCGAGCATCCGGGTCATTGCGGACGTGCTCTCGATGGCCGCTTTGCGCCGGCGCGCCATCTGCCAGATATGGTTGGCGTGCCGGAAGTAGTCTCGCATAAACCGCTCGACGGGCAGCATGCCGTCGCCGCCGCGGTAGCCCATCAGCTCGGACATGCGAAGCTGCTCGGCGCGGTCGAGCATGTCCTTGGCATCGCCCGCGCCGAAGTGCATTTCGTTGCGGAGCCGTAGCAAGAAGGCTTGTGCGTTCTGCAG
This sequence comes from Lacipirellula sp., assembly GCA_041750715.1. Lineage (GTDB taxonomy): Bacteria > Planctomycetota > Planctomycetia > Pirellulales > Lacipirellulaceae > Lacipirellula. The sequence goes on along the minus strand of JBGSYU010000317.1, from coordinate 14,651 downwards.
CCGATGGTGATCGAACTTCGACATGGCGCCAGCGTGGAACAGCCGCTCGGGGTCCGATTCTCCATGCTCGGCAAAGCCAATCCACCGCAGTAGGTGCAGGTCGCGTAAGCCGCCGCGGGAGCGTTTCACATGCGGTTCCAACAGGTACAGGCTTTCGCCGTAGGTGTTGCGCTCCTCCGCCCGCGCTTTGCAAAACGAACGGCACACGGCCCTCGAACGCTTGCGGACCATGCTTTCGAAGTGCCCGCGGAAGTGCTCGTGCAACAGTTGGCTGCCGGCGATCAGACGGTTGTCGATCAGCGAGGAGCAGATGACGCCGTCGGTGCGGGCCAACTGCACCGCTTCATCGGCGGTTCGCAGACTTGAACCGAGTTGGAATCCGGCGTCGAACATGGCGTTCGTAAAGCGGCGCACCAGCGGCGTGAGTTCTTCGGGCCGGTCGCTGCCGTGGAGCAGCATGAGGTCGACGTCGGAATAGGGCGCCGAGTGCCGCCGGCCGTAGCCGCCCAGCGCGACCAGGGCGATGCGGTTGCGGAGCTTCTCGCCGGCCTTGGGGTCGACGTCGGCGGCTGCGGCGTCGAACAGCCGTCCGACGAGGCCGTCGACGAGCGTGGTGAGGCGCCCGCACACCTGCAGCCCGTCGAGGCCGCGCTGGTGCATCTCGCGAATCCGCGCGCGCCCGACGTCCATCTCCTCGCGGGCGGCGCGAATGGCTTCGTTCAAGGGCGTTGCGCCGCCCGATGGAGTAACTTTATCCACCAAATGGACTCGATGAGAGTATTTTAAGACGAACCACAGAAAGCACAGAGAGCACAGAGAGAAAGAAGAAAGTACGAATGACGAACCGCAATCGAACGGAGTTAACGCACATTCTCTCCGTGGTCTCTGCGCTCTCTGTGGTTAAGTATTTGTCCTCAGGGTGCGCCGAAAGTTAGAGTGGTCATAGCGCTTGGGCGCCGGTTTCGCCGGTGCGGATGCGAATTGTATCCCTTGTATCCCGCAGGTCGGAGACGAAGATCTTGCCGTCGCCGATTTGGCCCGTTTGAGCGGCGCGAACGATCGTGTCGACGGCGGTTTGCAGCCGATCGTCCGCGACCGCCACTTCGAGCTTCACTTTCGGGACGAAGTCGACGGCATACTCGGTGCCGCGATAGGTCTCGGTGTGGCCCTTCTGACGACCGAAGCCGCGGACTTCGGTGATCGTCATGCCGGCCACGCCGGACTCGTTGAGGGCGTTCTTGACGTCTTCCAGCTTAAAATGACGGATGATGGCTTCGATCTTTTTCATGGGGTTTTCTCGCACCGCGTGAGCAGGTCGAGCGGCGATTGGCGCCGCCCTTGAGGTCGGTTGAATTGTAACATGAGACGTGCCGCCGCCGGGAGGCGACGACACGCGGGCGCAGGAAGAACTGCAAAGTCCCGAAGACGTCGCTCTGAGGTATTCCGAAGAGTCTGCCAGATTCTTCGGAGTACCTCAGAATGACGGTACGCACGGGACTTTGCAGTTCTTGCGCGCGCAGACTCAGCCGCCTTGCAGCGGCGGCGCTAAACGCCCTTCTTTTCCCACAACACGTCGCCAACGCCGGCGACGTGGTTGGCGTAGCGGGCCAGCACGAACAGCAAGTCGCCCACGCGGTTGAGATAAATCACCACGACGGGACGAACTTCGGCCACTTGGGCCAGCGCGATCACGTCGCGCTCGGCGCGGCGGCAGACTGCACGCGCGACGTGCAGCGCGGCGCTCGCGGGCGATCCGCCAGGAAGTATGAACGCTTTGAGCGGGGATAACGCCGCTTCGCAGCGGTCGATGGCCGACTCGGCGCGGGCGACGTCGTCGTCGGCCAGCAGAATCGAGTCAGGCGCGGCGCCCCCGGGGCTGGCCAGCTCGGCGCCCACGGCGAACATTTCGTGCTGGAGGCGAGCCAGAAGTGCGTCGACTTCCGGCGATAGGGACGACTCTTTCGCCCCACCCGAAGCGCGGCAAACTCCCAGGCAGGCGTTCAATTCATCGACCGATCCGTAGGCGGCGATGCGTACGTCGTTTTTCAAGACGCGGCCGCCGCCGTAAAGGCCGGTCATTCCCGCGTCGCCGGTGCGTGTATAGATTTTCATCGCATTGAGCTTCGAGTTTGAGGACGGAAATTGTCCGCAGCCCCGACCAAGCTTGGTCGGGGCTATTCGGGGTCGCTGTGAGCGTCGGCATCCCGCGGCGCTGATTGTAGCGGATTGGCTGGTCGTGCCGATTGGCGAGATTTATTCGTCGCCCTAGCTCGATCCACACCCTCGAAAAAGGCGTGGCGTCGTGCAAAGCGTGCTGAAGGCCGGTCGATCCTGCTGGGGGGTTAGGTAAAGCGGGAGGAATCTTGGTTGCCTGCTGGTAGGGCAATCGAGAGAATGTAGGCTTATGGCGCCGGCAGCTTCGTCCTGGCTTTGCCGTTGGGCTATGTCACCGTCGTTTGGGGTAGTTTCCGTGTGGTTGGACCCGATCAGACCTACGCGCTATTCGACGTCATCTGCATCGATCAAGTGAGGAGTCGTTTGATGATCCGTTGGTTATCCACTTTTATCGTACTGCTGTTCGCTGGCGTTAACGGCAACGCGGCCGCCGATGCGCTGGGTCTGATTGCCGTTAGCCCGGTGACCGCTGCCGCCGTCGGGCTCCAGGAATCTGAGGAAGCGGAAGATGATGACGAGGAAGAAGAGCAGGAAACGGAAGGCGAAAAAGAGGGGAAGGACGAGGACGCCGACGAAAGTAAGGATGAAGCGAAGAAGCCTGACGACGCAGACGCCGAGGAAGCCAAGGACGAGACGAAGTCCGCCGACGAAGCGAAAGATGACGCGAAGTCTGAGGATGACGAGAAGGCGGAGAAATCTAAACTGACGAAGGCGGATGAGAAAAAGCCCGAGGATAAAAAGTCAGAAAAGATGGACCAGAAGCCCGGCGACGAGGACAAACCGGCGGACGAGAAATCGGCCGACGAGAAGAAAAAAGCTCCGGAGAAAAAGAAGCCGGAGATCGTCAAGGTCAGGACCAAGAACCTCAAAATCGAGGTCGAGGCCGAGGGCGTGTTCGTCGCTGAAGAGTCCGAAGAAGTTGCGCTGCGACCCGAGGAGTGGACGACCTTCAAAGTCCTCGAAGCCGTGCCCCACGGCAAGCGGGTACGCAAAGGGGACGTGCTCGTTAAATTCGACGACAAGGATCTGGAAGAGGCGCTCGCCGAGAAGTCGCTGGCGCAGCGGCTGGGCGAACTGGCGCTGATGGAAGCGGAAGAAGAGTTTCCGCGGCTCGAGAAGGCGATCGCGCTGAACTACGACCAGGCCAAGCGGGAATACGACCAGGCCAACGACGAGTACGCGCGCTTCCAGAAGACGATGCGCGAGATGTCGGAGAAGTTGGCCGAGTATTATTTGAAGTCGGCGGAACAGGATTTTGAGAGCGCCCAGGAAGAGCTCGATCAGCTTGTAAAAATGTACGAAGCGGACGAGCTCACCGAGGAGACGGAGGAGATCGTCCTACGGCGGCAGAAGTTCCAGGTCGAGGCGGCCAAGTTCTTCGTGGATTACTCGAAGATCAACCACGATTACACGATGAACGTTTCGATTCCCCGCCGAGACGAAATGCTGAAGACGGCTGTAGAACTGGCGAAGATCGAGTTCGATCGGGCCAAGATGGCCAAATCGCTGGGAATGAATAAGAAGCGGTACGAGCTGCAATCGCTCCGCGAGACGCGGGCGCGTAGCCTCGAAAACCACGCCAAATTGGAGGCCAACCGCGCCCTGATGACGCTAAAGTCGCCGGCCGACGGCATCGCTTACTACGGCCGGCAGGTCAACGGGCGGTGGATCGAAGTGGGCAGCATGGAACAGAAGCTCATCCCCTTCGGCGCCGTCTCTCCTAATTCGGTGGTGATGACGATCGTCAAAGACCGTCCGCTTTACGTGGAAACGAGCATCGGCGAGAAGGAACTGCCAACGGTGAAGTCGAATCAAGTGGCGATCATCGTTCCCGCGGCCGACGTCGAAGTCGAGCTGAAGGGCAGCGTCGATGACGTCGCCGACGTTCCCGGCAGCGGCAACAAATTTGCCGTTCGCATCGAACTGAAAGCCGGAAAAACCCCCGATTGGCTGATGCCCGGTATGACCGGCAAGACGAAGATCACGACCTACGACGTAAAAAACGCCGTCGTAATTGCGGCCGATCTCGTGCAGACCGACGAGGAGAATCCTAAGAAAAAGTACGTGATGGTTCAGATCGAAGACGAGGAAAAGCCGGTTCGCCGAGAGATTAAGCTGGGCAAGTCGAAGGACAAGGAAGTCGAAGTGCTTAAGGGCCTGAAGAAGGGCGACGAGATCGTCAAAGGCGCGAAGGATGAGGAAGCCGAGGACGACGTGGAAGAGGCGGACGCCGAGGCGGAGAAGAAATAGACCGCTTGTAGCTGGCCTCTGTTTGTAGCTGGCCTCTGTGAGGCCGGCGGCGCTCGAGGGCGCCGGGGTCACAGACCCCCGGCTACAGACTACAGACCGACCCCCGGCTACAGAACAGACTCCGGCTACAAGCTGGCTTAGGATCGAGATTCCCTCCCCTAGCCCCTCGGCGTCACGGCCCCTCGACGACCTTCAAGGAAGGGGGATAAGGAACGCGAATGCTTCGGTCGTATCGTGTATGGTTGTTCGCTTGCGCCAGTTTTGGCTTGGCGCTGGCTTTCGGTACGTCCGCATCGGCGGAGAAAACGCCGCTGGAAGTCGAACGGGCGGTCGCGAAGTTTGCTTATCCCTTGGCGATCAAGGGTCCCAAGCCAGCGCCGGTCGAGCCGCCGACGAATGCGGAACTTGAATCGTCGATCGAGCGCGGCGTCGATTTTCTCATTAAGTCGCAACGCGACAGCGGCGCGTGGGGCGGTCCGCAAAAGACCAAAGGGCTGAATATCTACGCCCCCGGGATGGCGTCGCACCTGGCGTTCCGCACGGGGACGACCTCGCTGGCGATTATGGCGCTGTGCCAATCGCGGGAGATGTTCGACGGCGAGCGCCGGGACAAAATCGAGTCGGCCATCGACCGCGGCGAGGCGTGGCTGCTAGAGCATAGCGGCGCCCTCGTGCGGGCTTCCCCGGACGCGTACGTCGCGGAAATGGGAATCGCCCTCTACAGTATTTGGGGCCATGCGTATGCGATTCACGCGATCGCTGCGCTGCACGAACGGGCCGCGAACGACGAGCAGCTTCGAGCGAATCTGATGGCGCTGCTGAAGGTTCACGTCGGGCGGCTGAAAAGCTGCGAGTTCATCGACGGCGGCTGGAGTTACTACGATGAAGGCGCCAAGACGCTAACGCCCAGCGGCAGCCCGTTTAGTTTCGCCACGGCGACGGTGCTCATCGCTCTGAAAGACGCGGCGACGCTCGGCGTCGAGTTCCCCGAGCCTTTGGCCAAGAAGGCCATCGCGTCGATCTTGCGGCAGCGATATCCCGATTTCTCCTACGCCTACGGCGAGTATCTGAAGATGCGGCCGCGTTACGACATCAATCGCCCCGCGGGTAGTTTGGGCCGTTCGCAGGTTTGCAATCTGGCGCTGCGAATGTACGGCGATGAGCACGTTACGGACGAGGTGCTGAAGGCGTGGCTCAACCGGCTATTCGCGCGCAACGGCTGGCTGAGCATGGGTCGCAAACGGCCTATTCCGCACGATTCGGATTTTGGCGTGGCCGGTTACTTTTATTACTACGGTCATTACTATGCGGCGCTGTGCGTCGAGGAGCTTCCTAAGGACGAGCGGTCGTATTTTTTCGACCATCTGGCTCGAATCCTGATGCCGCTTCAGGAGAAGGATGGCAGTTGGTGGGACTATCCGCTGTACGACTACCACCAGCCGTGGGGCACGTCGATGGCGGTATCCGTGCTCGTGCGTGCGCGGCAGGATCGGGATTAGGTGAACGCCCTCGCATCCGGGTGGCACGCCCTGAGTACTCCAAGGGCGTGGTTGCGCGGCGCTTCGCCACGCCCTTCGGAGTACCTCAGGGCGTGCCCCCCGAGGCCTTTGTAGGCCCGTTGCGCATCGTGAAACGCCGGGTCCGTTTGTAGCGGATGCGACGCTGCGCGGTCCCTGAAAGCGCTCCCCCGCTAGGCTCCCTCCGACAGCCGATCAGGTTGTGACCTACGCTTTTCTTAGAGGTCGACGCGAGGGGTGTTTTCGCCTGCCGCTCTTGCTGCGGCGGTCGTCTGCTCGCCATCCGTCGGCGGCGCCGCTTTGGCGTCAAGCGTGAAGCCCGCTCCCGGCACGTCTCCCCCGCTGAGTTGCCGAACATTCGTCCCAGCCGCAATTGACCAGACCCAGCCGCGAGTGCATTCGATGGGCTTTCTGAAGAAGTTTTTTCGCGACGTGTATCAGGAAAACGCAACGGCGCCAACCGCCAGCGCGTTTGAGGCCGTGAACGAAGAGCAACTCGAAGCCCATATGGGCGTCGCCCGCTACGGCAGCTTCGTCCTAAGCGACGCAGTACGACCGTCCTACGGGCTTGAAGTCGTCCCGTCCTGCGGCTTTCGGCACGAAATCTACCGCGACGAGGCGTCGAAGCGCGATGTGCCGGTGCTGATGGCCGCGGCTTCGCGCGAGCGGCTGTTCGACACGTTCATGGAACTGCTCGACCCGCTGGGCGCGGTAGTCGACGTCGTGCTCGAGACCAGCCACGACTACTCGGCGACGGGCCATCGGGACCTGTACCGCGAACACATCGACATGCCGATTCTGCAGAGCATTCTGTGGGACTTCGAAGAACTGCTCGTAAACGACGGCTGCACGGGGATTGCCGTGCTCAATCCGTCGACGCCGCAGGAAGTGCAGTTCGACGAGCACAAGCTGCTGATCGTGTATGGGAAAGACTTACGCGAGTACGAGCGGGTGCTCATCGACGCGGAGGTCGAATGCCGCGAGGACATGCACTTCATCACGGAAGCCGAGCACGTTCATTCGACGAATGACGACTTCATTCAGCAGTTCGAGCAGCTCAAGATGCGGCTGGGGATGGAGAGCGACTACTAGGATGGTTTTGACGTGACCTGGCAACCGTCATCCTGAGCGGAGCGAAGGATCTAGCGAGGGTTCCAGATTCTTCGCTCCGCTCAGAATGACGCACGTGCCGCTGCTAGCACTGCCGCTACGGTCGGGCTTGCCCTATCGCATCGCTTTCGGGAAGATTCGCCGCCTCTGTAGGCCGAGATTTACCTGGGAACGGAGTTCCACCGCTTGTCGTCTGCGCGTTGCCAGTCGTCGACGTTCTTTTTATTTGTGCGCCGCGGCGTCTGGACCTGCTGCGCGCTCGCGGCGTTGGGCTGCAAGCCCGTGCAAGTGGTGCAGCCGGTGATGATCCAGCCGGCGCCGCAAACGGCGTTCGGCGCCCCGCCAGTTCCGGGCGGCCAGTGGGTGATGGTCGACCCGTTTGCCATGAACCCCGAAGGGCCGATGCTCGTCGGACCGCCGCTGGCCGGCGTTGCCCCGGGCGCGTCGAGCCAGATTCACGTGCCGGTCGCCAACCGCGATTGGACGTGGGAGCAGATCGTCGACACGGTCGACGACTACTTCCGCATCGAGCGCGAACGACAGGTGCAACTAGTAGGCGACGTATTGACCGAGGGCCGCATCGACGCGTTTCCGAAAATCGGCGCCACCATCATCGAGCCGCAGCGCCGCGATTCGGTGGGCCGGTACAATCGCTGGGAGAGCACGCTCCAAACCATTCGCCGCCGCGCGACGGTGCGCGTGATTCCCGACGCGGCCGGATATGTGGTCGACGTAACCGTGGAGAAGGACTTGGAAGACCTGCCGCGGCCGGAGTTTTCGACGGCGGGCGTCGCGACGTTCCGCAACGATTCGTCGCTGCCCAGCGTGCCGGCGGAGGCGGTGAGCCGCACGCAGTTGTCGGGTCGCTGGATCCTCATCGGCCGCGACCTGGCGCTGGAGCAGCGGATACTGGCCGACATCCAGTCGCGGCTGACGGTGCAGCCGGTGGCGGTGAACGCGGCGCCGTAGTATCTAATCGTCGCCGAATAGTCTCCGAGAAAAAATGCGTGTCAATAAACAAAATGTTTATTGACACACACTGCGCAGGCGCTATACTACACGGCATGGCAAGCGTGGTTCTGACGCACTCTGCGCAAGACGAACTCGACGCCATGGAATTTGTCTCGCACAGCCGGGTCGTAAAGCTGCTTGAACGGCTCTCACAGTGGCCGAACGTCAGTGGAGCCAAACCGCTTCGCGGCAACCTCGCTGGTCGATATCGACTGCGAACCGGCGATTATCGGGTTCAATTTTATTTGACTGGCGAAGTCGTGACGGTCGAAAGGATCGGCCACCGCGACGGTTTCTACGACGACTAGGAGTTACCCTATGCAAACCCAGATGCTTACCCTTAGCGGCGAGTCCTATGTGGTGCTGCCAAGGACCGAATACGAACGACTGACGACGTTGGCGAAAGCGGCCGAACTGCCGCCGCTTCCGGCGCCCGACGCCAAGGGGAACGTGCCGGCCGTCGAGTACGCTCGCGCTAGCTTGGCTCGCAAGATCATCCATGCCCGTAGCGAGGCCGGCTGGACGCAGCAGGAGTTGGCCAACGCCGCCGGCGTGCGGGTCGAGACGGTTTGCCGCATCGAAACGGGTAAGCACACCGCCAGCGTGCCGACGATCCAGCGTATCGACCGGGCCCTTCGCCAGTCGTCGGAGAAGAAACAGGCGAAGCGCCGTAAATAGGACTCTCACTCAAGAGTCGATAATGATCGAGGCGTCGAGCAGCGACATGGCCGGGGCTGCTCAGCTTCTGTGGCAGCGGACACTCGCCCGCAAGACTCAGATCGAGTATGATGCATGACGGCCATGTAACAGGCAGCACACCTATGGTTCAAGTATTGGCAGCGACATTCGAAGACGGCGTATTTAAGCCCGATCGGCGACCCGCCTTATCGGACAGCGCCAGGGTGCGCCTCGTGGTGGAAACTATCGACGCCAATGAATCGGCGCGGGCCGACCAATCTTGGGCAGCGCTTCAGCAATTGTGGAACACGTCCAGCTTCAACTCGGGCGGCGATCGGCTGAATCGCGATCAACTGCATGAACGCCGTTGACACGAACGTCCTGCTGTACTCGGTCGATCGCAACGAGCCGATCGAGCAGCTCAAAGCCCAACAGACCTTGCAGCAATTACATTCCCTCGCCGAGCCCACCATTCTTCTCTGGCAGGTCTTGGGTGAATTGGCCCAACAACTGCGACGGTGGCGAGACCAGGGCCGCCTGACCCCCGCCGAATTCTCGCAACACTTGCCCGCGTTTCGCCACCTGTTTCCTCTCGTGCTGCCGACGCCTGAAGCGTTCGACGCGGCGCTCGACCTCTCCGATCGGTTCAGCCTATCGCATTGGGACGGCATGCTCCTAGGCGCCTGCCGTGCCGTTGGCGAAACTCGTCTGTATACCGAAGACATGGGTTCGCCGCGAACGATCGACGGGATCGAACTGGTCAATCCGGTTGCTTGACCGGCACCTCGACAGAGCCGGCAGGATGGCCGCGGGGGACCGCCGACCTATCTTACTTACGGCTCAGCTTGCTCGAGCTCCGCTTCGCGAGCGCTGCCAAAAGCGTCGCGGTAGTAGTCCGCCAACCCTATCACGGGCAAGAAGCTTTCGGCGGATGGCAGCGATCGTAATCGCCGACCGACCGCGGCTCTTTCAAACGCCTCGACGAACTGCGCCAGGCCGACGCCAAGAGCCTTGCAAAAGTACCGCAGTTGCACGAGGTCCAGCCGCCGTTCGCCCCGCTCTACTTTGCTGACGTACGACTGAGTCTCGTCGATCTTTTTCGCCAGTTCGACCTGAGACAACCCCGCGCGTTCGCGGTGCTCCCGCAGGAGTTTGCAAAACGCGGCATATTCGGGGGTAAAGGTCGATTTCTGCATGACAACGCCTGACCGAAGTGCGTGCGCCAACCTGGACCACCCGCACGGAGCGGGAACTCATCGCGATCACCGGCGCAATCGATGGACCGCCAACCCATCCTTCCCTACTACTTACTATGGAGTTAAACAGTCGCTCTCATAGGGACCTAAGAACCGCTCACCGTTGAAATGAATCATGTGCGATGGCGCATCGGCAACCCACACTTCCGTCTCCCAAGAGATATCGCCCAAATATCGAACCATCGCCGAACGGTCCAAGAATGCCGTTACGAAAACCAGCCCCGCCGTCGAATCGGCGAAAAGCCTCTTCAGTTCGTCCCGCCGCTTGCCGTCAACTGGCCCATGGCTTGTAACGGCTTCAATCAATAAGAGCCAATTCCGGTCAACGTGGTAAATCACTACGTCAGGCATCTTGCCGTGAGAATCAATGCTTACGCCAAGCACGGCTAGCGCATTGGTATCGAAGTACGCCCACTTCGTGTCTGTATCGCCGATGTAAATTGGCTTTCCGCCAGGCGTGAATCGCGGGCAAAACTCGTCGATGATTTCCTTGACCAGCACGTTTTGACCGCCGGGCGACAGGTCGATCGTCTCCCCGGTTGATAAGGCCAATGGGATGCAATCCATTTCCCGCTCTCTTGCATAACGCGTCTTGAGCGTTTCAACTGAAGCGAGCCACGTTTTTAGATTCTTGCCCCACGTTTTTGTGCCGTAGGTCCGAATCAAGCCGAGCGTGCCAGCCTCAATTTGATAGACATTCTTGCCGCTGTTGACGGCTCGTTTCGGATCGTCGGGATTCTGAACAACGATGCCCGCTTCGATGAATTGATGAATCATCTGTCGCCGGACTGTTTCTCGCGTGTTGGGCGCGTACCGCTTGCCGTAATGCTCGGCAAACCAATCCATGATCGGCGTGATGCCCATGAGCGGTGCGGACGCCCTGTTCCATTTGGCAGCCGGTTCTAAGCCGAGGAGGGCCAGCAAGGTCAATACGGATCGTTCATTCAATTGTGCCGACGGCAAGCCGAGCGACTTGAGAATTTCCCTTGCATCGTCAATGCGTTGCTTCACTGCAACCGGATCGTCTGTCATGCTCAATTCCTCAGTAACGATGGCGTCTAATTCACCTTGGCTTGGGAAAGCTTCGTTAATCCTATTTCCGATACGCTCCAAGGTCTCTGCGTCAGGGTAACGCAGCCCTCGCAAGTCGGTGGCGTTGACTTGCGTATGGCCGCTGAATTGGCGGAAGTAGGAATCAACCAAAGTCGAGTTGAGATACCCCGCCAGTCCCTTGGTAAGCGTTGCGGGTAGCCCGTTGCCGTAGCGATGGAAGTAGTTAAGATGATTCTCGAAAGCGTAGTCGGATTCAGGCATCCGCGACGGGTCGCAAACTGCTGCGGTGATTCGTCGCTTCTCTTCCTTGGCAGAGAATCGTTTGACCAACACATAGGAGCCCGGCGGGACCAGCAAGCTATTCGTGTCGGCTGTATTCCGCACGTAGTTTGGTCTCTTGCCCGGCTTCGGCCAAGCAATATAGCCGTTGTCGAAATGAACGGGGTAAATCAGCGGTACGGTACGCCCATTAGCCTCGTTTGAGAGGGCGTCCCTTGACCTGAAATCGACAACCCGCCCGGTCGATACTTGAACGCGCAGTGATTCAAGCGTTGCAGGCAATCCGCGAACAAGCTCTGCGAATCGCGTCCCAATTTCGTCAGTCACAATATGTATGACGGATTCAGCGTCAACCAATTCGTTCGCGGCCACTTCTCGCAATTGAATGTCGGGATCATCGGGGCTTGCGGAAGATGAAATGGTGGCTTGCGATGGCCGCTTGCTTTTGACCGCTCGAATAATGATGTTCTCTTGCAGAACCCCCGATTCCCTAAATGCGCTCTTGCGGCAATCAAAAACGTGGATGCGCCGAATCGCCATTTCCGCCAAGAGGGCTTCCCGGAACGGGCGGAAATAAGGACCGTTGCAAAAACTTCGCGGCGTGATTGCGATTAGCTCGCCGGCGCTGTCGAGCAGGCGAAACGACAACCAGAGAAACGCCGCATAGAGATTGCTGGTTTCAACGCCAATGGACCGAAGCTGCCGGCGCGCGTCCGATTGACTAGCCAGCTTTTGATAAGGCGGATTGAGAATTACGCAATCGAAGCCGTTGCGGGTTGATTCAAGCAACGGCCGATCCGTGAGCGATTCGACAGCCGAGCTTATGAAATCGGCTTCAATCACCTCGCTTGCGAAGTCGATGCCCTCAGATTCGCACGCATCCGCGCAGAGTTGCAATGTTTGCAGCAAGTCAGGAATCAAATGCGGGTCGCGTTCGTAAGCCGTAACACTAATGGATTCTGGCCGGTAAGTTCGCTGGCAGGCGGCGGCAATCCAGGCCGCAGATAGAATGCCAACGCCCGCGCCTGGGTCTAGCAGCCGGACCGACGGCCGATTGACCTTGGACAAGTCGGCCATGAATGCGGCGATTGCCGCCGGGGTAAAGTATTGGCCGAACTCGGCTTGTCGCGCAGGGTCGAGCCGACGACCAACGTCAAGCCGTAGTAAGTCAACCCGCTCAAGAAGCTCGATATCAGCCGTTGCCACGCGATACCCCGTCCGGTTGCGGTGTTGCTCATTGTAGCGGACCGCTAAATAATCGACACGTTGCCTTAGGGGATTTCCGCCAAATGCGCGATGTATGCTACTGCAAAAGTCCAGCCCGCGCTCAAACCGCCGCCGTACAAAGCTTCAACCCCAGCGACTTGACGACCTTTTGCACCGTCGCGAACTCGGGATTGCCTTCGGCCGACAACGCTTTGTACAAGCTCTCGCGCCCGGGCGGCGAATGAAAGGTGCCAGGAACCGTTTTAAAGAAATCCTCAATCCCTGCGCCTCCGCGGCTCTGTGAGAAAGCCACCTTGGCCTCAAAGCATAGCAAAATGCTTACAGATTTTGGCCACGCGTTTTGCTATGATGCAACTCGCCGCCGTCCCTTGGACCGGCGCCGTCCGTCTTTGGAAATTCAATGCTAATCGCTCCGACCTCGCGGTCGCGGTGCGCGCAGAGCACGCCTGAATTCTGTCGCGACAAAACTGTTTTGTCGCCCCGAAAGCCGCGGTCAACCATCGTCACCGCAAGGACTTAGAATTCTGTCGCCAAAAATGCGATTCGCGATTTGATACGCCGACGGGCCACGAATTGCCCCCGTCCCCCGAATCCCCCGCCAACCTCCGCCCTACTTCCCCACGCTGAAGGTGTGATTGGTTTCAATCCCCAACTCGTGGTAAACTTGTCGTATGACTTACCAAGTCGACGCCATCTACGACAACGGAATTCTCAAGCCGCTTGTGCCGCTCATGCTGCCGGACCAAGCGCGGGTGACGCTGACAATCAGCGATTCTGCTTCGCCGGAAGCCAGCGAGAAGATCGCCGCCCAAAAGACTGCCCTACAACGGCTCTGGGACGAGGTCGACAAGCTCCCGCAGACCCCCAGCAACGACGGCTGGTCGTCCCGTGAGCATGACGCACTTCTGTACGGCGGCCAGCGATGATCTTCGTCGATACGAGCGCGTGGTTCGCAGCCCACGTCGCTGAGGATCCCGGTCACGAAGCGGCTCGGGAACTCATCCTTTCGGCTCCGACCGACCTCGTTACCACTGCCTACGTCGTCGACGAGTTACTGACACTCTTGGTCATGCGACGTCGCCGCGAGATCGCGGTTCGCATTGGCGGCGACTTCTGGGCGAGTCGGGTCTGCGAACTTGTGTGGACCAAGTCCGAAGATGTCGAGGCGGCATGGAACGTCTTCACAACTTTTGGCGATAAACAGTGGAGCTTCACCGCCTGCGTGAGCTACGCCGTCATGAAGCGGCTTGGGATCGCCTCGGCCTTTGCGTTCGACGAGCACTTCAAGCAGTTTGGATTTGCCGTCGTCAAGCCGTAAACCATTTTGCTCTTCAGTTGGCGACGGGGGATGGCGATTGGGGCACGCCCAGCGGCGCGATGGCGGCGCCGCTTGCCGACGCGCCTTTCGCCTCCCACACCGGCAGCCGCACTGTGAAGGCGGTGCCCTTCCCGACCGTGCTCTCGACGCGGATGCGGCCGTGATGGGCCTCGACGATATCGCGGCAGGCCGCGAGGCCGACGCCGGTTCCGCCTTTGCCGGTGGCATCGGGGCCGCTTTTGGTGGTGAAGAAGCGGTCGAAGATTTTGGGCAGTTGCTCGCGCGGGATGCCGCTGCCGGAGTCGCGGACGGTGAGGTCGACTAGGCCCGCCGCCGCGTCGTGGGAGATTCGCAGCAACAGCTCGCCGCCGCTGGGCATTGCCTGGCGGGCGTTGGTCATCAGGTTCATCAGCACCTGCTGAATTTGGTTGCCGACGGCGCGAACCGCCGGCACGTCCGCGAACTCGGTCCGCACGGCGACGCGGTATTTTTGCATCTCGCGTTCCAGCAGCACGAGCGATTGCTCGACCAGCGGCGCGAGGTCCGTGGGGGCGAATTCCTCGCCCCGGTTGCGGGCCATGCCCAGCACGCTGTTAGTGATTTTCTCGGCCCGCGTGGCGGCGGCGAGGATGCGATCGAACGCCTTATCGCGAGTCGGCTCGTCCTTGTGGCGCATGCCGAGCTTGGCGTAGTTGATGATGGTCATCAGCACGTTGTTGAACTCATGGGTCGTCGTGCCGGTGAGCTCGCCGAGCGCAGCCATTCGCTGGGTGCGGA
>JBGSYU010000316.1:0-1973 GCA_041750715.1 Lacipirellula sp. | reverse complement strand
GCGCCGCGCGAGCTCTCGCGGCGCGCCGCTGCTTGGCTGGTTTTTTCGCTTTGCGTACCGTGACCGGCTTGGCTTGCTTCGGCTTCGGCTTCGGCTTCGAAGGAGGTTTCCGCTTGGTCTTGACGAGGGAGGCCTTTTTTTTGGTTGACTTGCCGTTAGACATGGTCGTGAACCTCAGTTACATACCGCGATGAATCATTGCAAACGGTTCGCTATCGAAGCCGGACCTGTTTCCTGCCAACGGCCTCGCGCCCAGGTAGGTGGCGCGGAGCGAATCGAACTCGCCCAGTGCAAACGCCCGCTGCCGAGCGAGCCGCGACTTGCTCCCGTGATTCTTGCGGATGCAGTAGCGAATCTTGCGCTCACGAATGTCGGCGACCAGCGTACAGCCGCCCTCGAAAGCCATCTGCGGGCCGTGGGGGTCGTTGGGGTCCACCGGTTTCTCCGTCTCCTGATGCAGACAGAGGATGAGTTGAGAAGCGCTGTCGCCATCCGGGCTGGTGCGATTGGCGAACCGGGCCGTGTGAACTTCAAACGATTGATCGGGGTCCAACCCCAGAAAAGCGGCGTCGCGGAGACCATCGCAGTCCTCCAGAAAGTGGAGCGTCAGCCAACGATGCAGCTCTCGACGCAGTTGCCGTTGGAGGTGGAAGCTTTCTTCGCGCGACTTAGCGTAAACGTGACGATTGGCGTGACGGCGGAGCATCGCGAGGCTCTCTTGCAGTGTGGCCGAAGGCGGCGGATCGTCGTCCTCGGGGGCGCGCCACAGAAGACTGCCGACGCTGAGGGTGCGAACGCCTGGCGGGAAAATGCCGCGATGGCGGAAAGCCTCGATAAAGGCGACGCGGTAGTCGAGATCGTCGTCGGGAACCAAGTCGACGTCCGCGGTAATGACGGCTCGTAGATATTCGCCAAAGGTAATATCCGTCGGCGGGCAATAGTCGAGCGCGCGGATGCACATGGTCAGCACGTGCTGCGCGGCCTTGGCCGCCTCGTCGGCCAGGCGGCACACCAAATCGGGATGAATAGCGCCGGCTTCGAGTACGCCTCGTCCGCCGGTCGCCAGCCGATAAAGATCGGCGGTCCGGCGGTTGTAGATGGAAAGAAAGGCGTCGAAGACGGCGGCGACAAGGATGCCGCCACGGTCGTGCGGCGTAAGAGTCGTTTCGTATTCTTCAGGCCTCGGCGGCCGAGGTTTCCAGCGCCCCTGCTTGTCCGTTTCGCCGATCGCGTCGCGGAGGGCCGAGGGTCGGCCGGTGGCGCGGCCGAATTGCGAGGCCAATTGCCCGAGAAGATTCTCCTCCGACGCGATGGCGCCGCGCGTCGCAGCAATCTGATGGCTGACGATCTGGGGAAAGGTGAAATGTTGGAACAACGCAACGCAGTCGGCGAACGCCTCGTGAAAGGCGCGGACGTCCGGATTGCTAGGCAGCAGAAACCGGCGATGCATGCCGTCGAGCAGTGCGTGGGTCGTCTCGTGCGCGATCACGTCGTGGGAGAGACAGGTGAAGACCTGTCCGCCGGGCATGTGATCGCCGGGGTCGTCGGAACTGGCGTTGAAGTACCCGAATAGCAGCGCGATTTTCGCGGGGGAGTAATAGGCGTTGGGTTCGCGCAGCGCGTGAGGATAGATCCGTAGACGCTGCACGAAGTACGAGTCGTCTTTGGCCCTGGCGCCTTTTGGGGAGGGTCCGGGCCTCCAAAAGCTCCGGCGACCCAAGGCGCGTTCGAAATTGCGAATGGTAAGACTGGAAACCGCGTAGACCATTTGTTGATGAAACTGAGGAACGCCGTCGGCGGGACCTAAGCCGTTTTGGGCCAGCAATTCGGGCTGATCCAAATTCACCGGTTCGTAGAAGCACTGGCTGGCGGGATCCACATCGATGACTTCCAGGTATTCGCCGACGGGACCGGGCGCGAGCTTCTCCCACGGGATGCGGAATTCAATCTCGCTGATGCCGGCGGTAGCGGCC
>JBGSYU010000315.1:0-1771 GCA_041750715.1 Lacipirellula sp. | reverse complement strand
AGACGGCAACGTCATCCATGCCTGCCGAAGTTTCCTGGATTGCCAACTTGGGAATTATAACGGCCTTGGAAGTTGCGTCAACACTGATTGATAATGCGTAACCTGTTGCTAGTTATGGTCTTGTGGAAACAATTCCTTTTGGCACGAGAACCGAGCTTCGGCGGAAGGTGCGCGAACTTCGGTAAGTGGCAAAGAAGAGGCTCTTGTCCGTTGACCGCGACGAACACCCGTCCGAATTCGGAACCGCAATGAGACGCTAGCGATTCGCCCCTTTACCGTCCAGGTGCAACATCACCAGGGCGATATCCGCCGGCGTGATCCCGCTGACTCGGCTTGCCTGAGACAAATCGAGAGGGCGGATGCGGGAGAACTTTTCCCTGGCTTCGGTCCGCAAGTGCATGATCCGCGCGTAGTCGAAGCTTGCCGGGATTCGCTTCGCTGCCAGCCGACGCTGCCGATCGACCTCCACGCCTTGTCGCGCTACGTAGCCGGAGTATTTAACGTCGAAGAGGACCTGGTTCACCACTTCTTCGGAAACTCCCGCCAGCTCTGGTAGCAATGCCGCGACTTCCGACCAGGCGACTTCGGGCCGGCGCATCCGTTGGGTCAGCGACAATCCCTCCCGTCGCGTTTCGTCCAGCAGTGTCGTAACTCGTGAAATCTCCGCGACCTTGGCTTGCAGTCGATCAAACCGAGTTTGATCGGCGAGTCCGGCTTGATAGGCGAGCGGCGTGAGCCGACGGTCCGCATTGTCCTGCCGCAGCAGCAGCCGGTACTCGGCACGGCTCGTGAACATACGATACGGCTCATCGACGCCGCGGGTGACCAAGTCGTCGACGAGCACGCCGATGTACGCCTGATCGCGGGTGAGCACCAACGGGTCGCGATCGGCAAGCGACAGGGCCGCGTTGGCGCCAGCGATCAGTCCTTGAGCCGCGGCTTCTTCATATCCGGTCGTGCCGTTGATTTGCCCGGCGATAAACAGCCCGGCCACTAACTTGGATTCCAAGCTCGGACGCAACTGATCCGGCGGTGCGTAGTCGTACTCCACCGCATAGCCGTAACGCATGATCTCCGCCTGTTCCAGCCCTGGAATGAGCCGAAACATTGCGTCCTGCACATCGCGCGGAAGGCTGGTGGAGACGCCGTTGACGTACACCTCGCGGGTGTTTCGGCCTTCCGGTTCGAGGAAGAGTTGGTGCTGCGCTTTGTCGGCGAAGCGAACGACCTTGTCTTCAATCGACGGGCAATAGCGGGGGCCGCTGGAGTTGATCTGCCCACTGTACATGGGCGCTCGCGCAAGATTCGCGCGAATCAATGCATGCACCGCCTCGTTCGTAAAGGTCATGTGGCACGGCAACTGTTCCAGATCGAGCCGATCGGTAAGGAAGGGAAACGGCTGCGGCCGTTCGTCGCCGTGCTGCGACTGCGTGCGGGTGAAGTCAATCGTCCGGCCGTTCAATCGTGGCGGCGTGCCCGTCTTGAATCGCGCTAACCGAACTCCCAACCGATTGAGCGCCCCGCTAATTCCCGCCGTCGTTCCCTCGCCGCCGCGGCCGCCGGGCGTCTGGGACTCGCCGGTGTGCATCAGGGCTTGCAGGAACGTGCCGGTGGTGAGCACCACGATTCGCGCGCGATAAACGGCCTCGCCCCGAACGCGCACGCCGACGATTGACTCCTGTCCCCTGACTCCTGACTCTTCCGTCAGCAAATCCTCCACCACTTCCTGCCGCAACGCCAAATTCGGCTGCTCCTCGACGATCCGCTTCAC
>JBGSYU010000314.1:0-4969 GCA_041750715.1 Lacipirellula sp. | reverse complement strand
AACTGCGTCATCCGGTCGTTGGCCCGCATGGCGCCCAGGCCGATCCGCAGGGTGAACGCCGGCATTCGCGCGAGGCTTTTCGGTCCGCCGAACCAGGCGGCCAGCGAGTCGGCCAGGGAGATGGCCTTGCTCAGGTTCGGCGCGTCTTCGAGCAATTCCTGTTGAAGCGTCAGCACATTGACCAGTGGCTTGGCGTCGAGCGCCCGCGGCGCCGGCACGAGCAAGTCCCACACGCCGGCGCCGCCGAAGCGTTCCTCGACGAAGCTGTAAGCCTGCACGATGGAGCTGTTCGAGCGAAAGTTTTTGGTGAAGTCCGTTTCCACTTCGAGTCGCCGCGAGCCGGCGATGGCCAGCGCGGCGATCGCCGTCAGGCCGACCGCGAGCGCCAGGACGTGCCGTTCGGACCAGGCGAGGATTCGCCCCAGCCATTTGCCTAAGAACAGCGAGTCGTCCCGGCCCGTGTCGATGCGCGGTGGCGCCGTGAGCCAGGTCACCCCCGGCACGAGCAGGATGCACGCCGGCAGAACTAAGAGGCTGCCGATGGCCATCATCAGGCCGAAATCGTGAACGGGACCCACGTCGGACACCATGAGCGCGGCGAACCCCGCGGCGTCGGTGAGGATGGCCACGGTCACCGGGGCGGCGAGCTCGTCCATCGTGTCGATCAGCGCTCGTCGCCGTCCCCGACCGGCGCGGCGGAGGTCCTGAAAGTGAACCATCACATGCACCACCGACGCGACGCCGACGACTGTAACGATGGCGCCGAGCATCGAGCTGACCATGCTCAGTTCCAGCCCGCTCAGCACCAGCGTGGCATTGGTCATGGCCAGCGTGAGCTGCACCACGGCGAGCGGCAGCACCAGCCACCGAATGCTGCGAAAGCAGGCGAGAATCGTGAGCATGACCAGCAGCGTACACCAGGTGTTCAGCCGGCGGCCGTCGCGTTCCAACAGGTCGAAGGCTTCTTCCACCAGCACCGGCTCGCCTACGAGAGCGCCCCGTGGGTGCTCGTGGATGATGGTGCGCATCTGTCGCAGCGTTTCGCGCCGCGGCGTGTCGCCGACGCCGGCGCGTTCGATGAGGCAGATCACGCCCGCCGCATCGAGCTGCTCGTTGTGCGTGTAGCCGGAGAACATATCCCGGAAGCGTTGGCCGCGGCCGTCGTCGTCGAAGTCGGCGCCTCCCGGCAGGTCGAGCAGCGAGACCGCGGCCACGACGCCCGGCACGGCGCGCAGCTCGTCTCCCAGCGTGCGCAGGCGCTCGATGCCCGCGGGGCTGGCGAGCTGTTCGTCGGCGTACATCGCCAGGATGACTTCGTGCCGGCCGAAGGTGCGTTGCAGCCGCCGATAGGGGATGAGAATCGGATCGTCCGGCGCGAACATGTTCTCGATCGAGCGATCGAGCGTGAGCCGCTGCCCGGTGACGGCGGCCGCAATGCCCAGGACCAATGCGAAGCCGAGGAGCCAATAGCGATAGCGGATCAGCTTGGCGATCGACCGGCGCAAGGGCCCCGTAGACGTTCTGGAAGTTGGTTGCGGCATCCGTTCACATGGGGTAGGGCGTCATTCTGAGCGGAGCAAAGGATCTGGCGGGCGCTAGATTCTTCGCATTGCTCAGAATGACCCGAGGGCACGGCAGTATGGAGGTGAAAAGCGGCGCCCACAAGGAAGTGCAACCGACGCGTCGGGGGGCGCCAAAGGCTTGAAGCGGTCACCCCGAGGTGCTCCGAAGGGTCCGGCACGCCTTCGGAGGAGCAGCAGGTCCGTGGAGTCAAGGTCGTAAAGGGTTATCTGGAAGTAACTTACAACTCATGTTCTGGCGTTGAAAGCGGCTTGCTCGCGACAACGACCGCCCCTATAATCCGCCGCCTTTGGGCGCCGTCACCTTTTCGCAAGCCACTGAAGTCAAAGACGTTCAGAGGAGTCGAGGGTCGAGAGTCAAGAGTCGAGAGCCAGAAATACTCCGGCTCTCGACCCTCGTCTCTAGACTCTCGACCTTCCCATCGCGTCGCCATGGAGGGCGTCACGCTGCTAATCGCGCAGCTACATAGCCGCTGCTTGCGTTCGCTCCGCGCGAACTGCGATCGGGTTGCGCGCGCCCTGGCGTCGATGCTAATCGCTGGCGGCTTAGCGCCGGCGGCGCCTACGCCGCGAGCCATGGCCGAGGACATTCAAGTCGCCTCGTCGACCGCGCACGAACCGATCACCATTGCCGCCGATTCGTGTACGCGCTGGCGAGAAGGGGTGTACGACGTTTGGCATCTGCGAGGCAACTGCTACCTCAACCAAGGCCTCACCTACGCTCGCGGTCCCGAGGCGGTCGTGTGGATCGACTCACGCCATGCGACCGAAACGGGCGAGCGACCCACCACGGCGATCGCTTACTTCGAGGCGGGCGAGGGCGAGCGCGTGGCCGTCGATTTTCGTCGCACCGGCGGCGAGGCGAACGACGATGGCGTGCTGGGCCAGCAGCGCGGCTCGACGTGGTTTCAGCGGATGGAGACGACCTCGCCCTTGCGTTGGAAAGTCCCGCCGGCGAACGCCGCCGCCGAGCCGCGGCCGGCAATCTACGAACGCGGACTGGAGCAGTTCAATCCCGATCGCCGTCGGCAGCTTTTGCTGGCTCAATACAACGAGTTTGCTCCATCGCCCACGGGGGGACAGGCGCTTCCGCCGGGGATGGTAAAGTACGACATTTTCGGCCGGAGCGACTCGGCGCCGAACTTCGAGTACAACGGCGCCGGCGTAACGGTCGCCAGCGGCGGAGTACGCGTGTTGGTCGAGGGGCTATCGGCCGGCGGACTGCCGGCGGAGTTTGGCCCGCTGGGCATTCTCGATATTTCGACGGACCGCGCGGTCATCTGGGGCGCCGCTGCGCCCGGCGGCGCTCAGGCGCCAGACGCGCCGCTGGAAATCTACATGGAGGGGAACATCGAGTTCCGCCAGGGCGACCGGATCATCTACGCCGATCGCATGTTCTACGATGTGCGGCGGCAGATTGGCGTGATCCTCAACGCCGAGCTGCTCACGCCGCTGCCGCAGATTGGCGAGTATCAATACCCCGGGCTGGTGCGACTGAAGGCGGCCGCGATTCGGCAACTCGACGCCTCGCACTTCTCGGCGACCAACGCGCTCGTTACCACCAGCCGGCTCGAAGAGCCGGCGTACGACTTCTCCTCCGACCAGATCAATTTTACCGACATCCAGCGGCCCGTCGTCGATCCGCTCACCGGCGCGCCGCTGCTAAACCCCGACGGCAGCCCGGCGGTGGCGCACCAACAACTTGCCGAAGCGCAAGGCAATGTGATTCACCTGCGGGGCATTCCCGTCTTCTACTGGCCGACGATCGCCACCGATCTGCAGAAGCCGTCGTTCATCATCGACCGCATTCGCGTCGGCAACGACGACGTGTTCGGCACGCAGGCCATGATCGACTTCGACGCCTACCAGCTTTTCGGTGTGAGCGATCCGCCCGCTGGCACCGATTTGCATCTGAGCACCGACTTTCTAAGCGAACGCGGCATTGGTCTGGGCGCCGACTTCGAATACGACCGGCAGGAGATCTTCGGCTACGTGGGCCCGGCGTCGGGTATTCTCGATTTCTGGGCGATCAAGGACGACGGGGTCGACAACCTCGGCTTGGGCCGTCGCGACATCGTTCCTGAGGAGGACTTCCGCTTCCGCCTGTTCGGCCAGCATCGCCAACGGCTGGAGAGCGGTTGGGAGGTGACCGCCGAGAGCGGGTGGACCAGCGACCGCACGTTTCTGGAGCAGTATTACGAACGCGAGTGGGACGAGTTGAAGGACCCGCGCACGGGGGTGCGCATCAAGCGGCTCGCCAACAATCGCTCGTTGTCGCTCGAAGCCAACGCCCAGGTGAACGATTTCTTTACGGAAACGCAGTGGCTGCCGCGGCTGGATCACTACTGGCTCGGCGAGTCGCTGCTGGGCGACCGGATCACCTGGTTCGAGCACACCTCGCTGGCGTACGCCGATCAGAACGTGGCGTCGTTTCCAACGAACCCCACGCTGGCGAGTCAATTCGCCTACTTACCCTGGGAAGTCGATCCGGTGGGCAATCCGGTCTCGCCCAATGGCGAACGGCTGACGACGCGGCACGAGTTCGACGCGCCGTTTCAACTCGGCGCGGTGAAGGTCGTGCCGTTCGCCCTGGGCGAGTTGGCGCACTGGGGCGAGGCGCTCGACGGCGACTCGCTCGACCGGGCGTACATCAATACGGGCGTCCGCGCGAGCCTGCCGATGTGGGCGGTGTACCCCGATGTGCGCGACCCGCTGTTCAACTTAAACGGGCTGGCGCACAAGGTGGTGTTCGACGCCGAGTTCTCCTACGCCGACGCCAACGAGAACTTCGACGAGCTGCCGTTGTACGACCCGATTGACGATACGTCGATCGTCGAATTCCGCCGCCGGCTGGCGAGCGGCGCCCTGCCGCCGACGATCCTCGATCCGAAGTTTGACTCGCGTCGGTACGCCCTTCGCTCGGGCATCCAGAACTGGGTGACGGCGCCCTCGGCCGAGATTGCCGACGACCTAATGGCCCTGCGGCTGGGCGTGCGGCAACGGTGGCAAACCAAGCGCGGCGTCGCCGGCAACCAGCATGTCGTCGACTTTTTGACGCTGGACGTGAACGCGTCGGTGTTTCCCGACGCGGACCGCGACAACTTTGGATCGGAAGTGGGATTGATCGACTACGATCTCCGCTGGCATCTTGGCGACCGGTTCAGCATACTTTCGGACGGCTTCGCGGATACGTTCGGCGACGGGCTGAAGACGATCTCCGCCGGCGTCTTGCTGAACCGCCCAACGGTGGGGAACGCCTACGTCGGCGTGCGGTCGATCGACGGGCCGGTGACCAGCAACGTTCTCCTGGGTAGTTTCAGTTACCGAATGAGCGAGAAGTGGATCACCTCGGCCAGCACGGCGTACGATTTTGAGAACACCGGCAACAT
>JBGSYU010000313.1:0-3772 GCA_041750715.1 Lacipirellula sp. | reverse complement strand
CGGCCAGAGGCGCTGCGTTGATGCACTCGAGTGGCGTGCTATAATTGCGGCATGACGACCCAGCAGCTACGTACCGCCCATCGCAGCACTCCGTTTCGTCCGTTCAACATTCGCATGGCCGACGGGCGGACGTTTTCAATTCCTCATCCCGATTTTTTGTCGATGTCGCCAGTCGGCCGGACCGTGGTGGTGTATCATCCTGACGATTCGGCAAGCATCATCGATTTGCTGTTGATGACCAAGCTGGAATTATCCCCGCCATCGAATTCGACCGCCTAACAAGGCGCTGCAGTTGACCCGCGGCCCGACGGCCGGTTTGGCGTTTCCCCTCCGCAGCGGCTATACTTCGCATCGTCCACCCCCTTGGGGGCGGGTCTGCCGCAATGGAAGCTTGATCGTTACGCAAGAAGGAAAAAGATGACTCGTGAAGAAGTTCGAACGCTGTCCTTGGAGGCCAAGGATCGGCTCGGTTTGACGTGGCTTCAGGTGGGCAAAGCGATCGGCCGCAGCCCGGTCTACGCAGCCCTGTTGGTTTATGGCTACGGACAGGCCACCGCGGAGGAGGCCGAGGGGTTGGGGCGGATTCTCGAATTGCCTCCGGTGGTGCTCGCGGTGTTGAGGAAGGCGCCCCACCGCACTGCGGCGCAGCCTTGGCCGCCAACCGATCCGTTCATCTACCGCCTCTACGAAGCCGTCATGCTTTACGGGCCGGCCTATAAGGATGTGGCCCACGAACTGTTCGGCGACGGCATTATGAGCGCCATCGACATGTCGGTGGACATCCGCAAGGTGGAAGATCCCTCCGGGGCGGCGCGCATGGTCCTGACGCTCGACGGCAAATGGTTGCAGTACAAAAAGTTCTAGCCGCCTTCACTGCAGCGGCCGTTGAACCAAACGGTGCGCCCGGGCGGGGTTCCGTCTTTCCGAGGTACGGGAGCAGAATCTTGCCGGACCCCTCGGAGCACCTCAGGGTGACAGGGCAAACGGTATCGCTAACGGGTTGCCAGGAGAGCTGCAAAGTCCGGAAGAAGTCACCTCGCCGCAGCGAGTCGCCGCGGCGACCTGAGGTTCTCCGAAGCGACTGTGTACCGCGCGCCAGATTCTTCGGAGTACCTCAGAATGACCGTGCATGGGACTTTGCAGTTCTCCTGACCGTGTCGTCCGGCGGCTTGCCGACTTCGGGCGAGACGGCTATATTCCTTGATTCTCGGGAGGTTTCCTGCCTGCCGTAGGGCGTCGTAGCTCAATTGGTTAGAGCACCGGACTGTCGATCCGGAGGTTGCGGGTTCGATCCCCGTCGACGTCGTTTTAAAGCCTGCCGGTCGTTTATTGGCCAGCGGGCTCTTTCTTTTTTTGCCGGTTGTACGGGATGTGCCGGCAAGGGGTCGGCCGAGCCGCGACGGCCAAATTAGCCTCCGGTCAGTGACCGGGGGCTAAATTGCTCTGGGTCCAACCTACACTTGCATAGACCCTCGCGCGCTTCGCGTACGGGCTGGTGGTGCATTTTTTAGTGCAGGTCGGCCATGTGGATGATCGACGCAATTCGATATTGGCTCCAAAACGGGTTGCGCGACTCCTGGACGTGGGTGAGCTCGCTTAACACGCAGGAGTGGTTCTTGCTGTTGGGCATCACCGCGGCGGCCGGCTTTCTTTGCATGCGCGGGTTTGGCTCGCGCACGAACTATTAAATCTCAAATTCCGTGATTTTCACGAAACGCCCATGGCCTCGATGATGGTCGCCAACATTCTGTTTGAGCAAGGATTGCTCGTCGATACCACGGCGCTGGCGGCGGCGTCCCTCGTTGGATACTTGTTCGGTCGGCGGACGACCCGGCCGACGCCTTCGAGCGACGTGAACCTACTCATTGAACTGGCCCGCGCGCAAACAGTTTCGAAGGAGCTGGAACACATCACGCTGCGAGCGCGAACCGAAGCGAACGCCCACCTCCGGAGCGTGGCCGCGTTTCAATCTCAGGTCGGCATGATGCAGAAGGGCGTCGCCGAGGCCGCTTGGCAGAAGTTGCGCGACGAAGCCGATGCGCTACTTGGGCCGGCTATGAAGCTGACGACGACCCTCTCGTTGGCGTGCGACGAACTTCGCCAGCAGCAGGCGCAGCTTATGACGTACGCCGGCGCGCGGATCGATCCGCAGACGGGATTGCACAATCGCCGGTCGATGTCGGAACATCTCGATGCGCTGCTCTCGGCGCACGCCGATGGCGAGCGGCGAATGGCATTGGGTCTCTTCAGCGTTTCGCTCATCGACCACGGAGGTTGCGACTCGACCGAGCGGCAGTTGAAGTCGATGGCGCGATTGATCGAGCAGTGCGTCCGCGGCAACGACGTGGTCGCGCGTTACGGCATCGACGAGTTTGCGGTGCTGATGCCCAAGACGCCTCTTTCCGGGGCGCTGATATTTGGAGAGCGGCTGCTGCGATTGGCCGACCAGCAATTGGAATGCGTAGTGTGGGGCGGCCTGGTGGAAGCCGCAGCGGGCGAGATGCCTGATAAGCTGCTGTCGCGCGCCGACTCGTCCCTGTACAGCGCGCGAACCCATGAGGAAGCGTGCCTGTATCAGCACAACGGCGTCGCCGTGCGGCGGCACGCGTTCGACGTGCAGGCGCTCTCGAACTACGACGGCGACGGGCGCCTGGTCGCCGAGCTGTCTTCGTAAGCGAGAGAAGGTGTAGCCGGGGTCTATGACCCCGGAGCCTCCACAAAGCGCCGGCCTCGCCGAGGCCAGCTACATTTGGGGTAAATGCGGCCTGTTCTTGCAGCGCATTGACCGGCTTCCCGCCCGTAATTTACATTGATCGGTGAGCCAGAGGGCGGGGCCGCGCCGACGCAACGCGCGTACCCCGCCGGCCGCGTCCTGGAATTCCGTCGACGCCAGCGTTAGTTTTGAAAGGAGATCGCCATGCCGTTATTTGAAGTTGAAACGGACAGTCACATCATCATCACTTGGGCCTCCGACAGCGACGGCGCGTCCGGCGTCGTCTCGGAGGCCTATCCGCACGACACGGTTCTGCGACTGACGAAGCGCCCCCGCGACACCTGGGTGATCTCGAAGAGCGCGCTGGGCATTAACGGCAAGCTCGACCCGTGCAACACGGCGCGCGATTGCCTGTCGAAGTCGGGCGGCGACAAGATTCACGCCATCCGCCTCTACATGCACGAGACGGGCGCCGATCTGGAGCAGTCGCAGAAGGCGATCGAATCGAACATGGTCATGGGCTGGTGAGACGAGCCTTTGGCCGGGTGGCCTCGGTTGGCGTATTCTCGGGTGGCCTCGGGTGGCGTACTCGCCTACCGACGTTGCGCGAGCAACGAGAGGCGCAGCGCATCGCACGGCCTCTTGTCGCCGCGGCGACCCAGGTAGGCGAGTTTGCCAACCTGGGCCACCCCCCGGTTACCAACGTCGCTTACCAGTACCGCGACGCGGTCGCGGGCGAGGCCGCTGCCGGCGTCGCAGCGCCGGGGACGGCTACATAGGGCGTCGCTGGCGCGTCGGTCTTTGGGGCCGAAGTCGTCGGGACGTTGGTCCGCGTGGCTACCTGCACAGTCGGCTGCGATGCGCCGAGGGAAGTCGGATAGGTGCTCGTGCCGCCC
This sequence comes from Lacipirellula sp., assembly GCA_041750715.1. GTDB lineage: Bacteria > Planctomycetota > Planctomycetia > Pirellulales > Lacipirellulaceae > Lacipirellula. Next base: position 163 of record JBGSYU010000313.1, on the reverse strand, counting down.
GGACGGAACGACTGCGCGGCAGCGACCGGCGTCGGCGCGGCTGTCGTCGGCATGGCGGCGGTGTTCGCGGCGACGGTCGCCGAAGTCGCGGGGATGCTCCCTGCGTACGGCACTGCGGACGCAGCCTGCTGAACCGTGGAACCCATAACGGCGGAGCCCGCAT
>JBGSYU010000312.1:0-3624 GCA_041750715.1 Lacipirellula sp. | reverse complement strand
CGTCGATTGCAGCTCGGCGAAATACGCCATTGCCACCTGCCGTCCGTCGACCGTCGGCTCATCGCTCTGATTAAAAAATGGCGCCACCGCCACCCGGCTAAGCTGCGGGAATGGATTGCGAATCACCGGCCGATGCGCCTTCACGGGCACAAGAAGTGCGCAACCGCCGCAGAAGGGCAGCCAGCACACGGCTGCCAGCAGAAGTAGCGTCGGCATTCCCCTCCCTCGAAGGGAGGGGCCAGGGGAGGGATCAGCGACCCTAGCCAGCGATAGCAGCAAACGAAACAAGAAGGGTTACCCACCGCAATGAAAGGAGCCCCCCTTCCATGCAAGGCACGGACGACGGCGCGCCGGCAGTGCAAGCACGCCGCTAGCGCACGTCATCCTTCTCATCGGCACAACCGGCAAGGTCGCTTGAGAAAAACATAACAGTCACATTCCATGTGCCCCCCGCTCCCCGCCGCTTGCGGCTTAGCGCCTCCATCTACAGTTCAGCGGTCACGGCAAACAGAGTGCGCCTTCTACACTAGCCCCTCCATCGACCGCATCCCAATCAACTCCCGGCAAGCAAACGGCTCCCCGTACCGCACGCCGATCGTCTTGCCCCAATACGCCGCCTCGATCTCGAACCCGTCCATAAGCGTCGGCGCCTCCGTCGGCCGGCCCGTGATGAACTGGCTCTCATACGCCCGGAAAACGGCGAGCTTGCGTTCCCAATACTCGCTGACGTCCAGCACAAACGCCGGCTGAATCGCCAGCTTCAAATGGATCGAGTAGTAATTGTAAATCCGCTCGGGATGGTGCGGCTCCCCCGGCAAGTCGCTCTTGGTGAGCTTCGCCCAAAACCGCGCCGCGTCGACCAACTCCGTCGCCGCCAGATGATCCGGGTGAGCGTCGACCCAGTACGGAGCAAACAACCACCGCGGCTTCGCCCGCCGAATCACTGCGGCGAGCTTCGCACGAGCTTCGAGCGTCGGGTCCAAGCTGCGATTGGGTAGCTCGAGATTCTCTCGCCACGATAGCCCCATGATTTTCGTCGCCACCGCCGTCTCTCGCGCGCGAATCTCCAACGACCCGTGCGGCGTCGGCTCGCCGCTGGTGAGGTCGAGCACCCCGACGCGCCGCCCTTCAGCAATAAACTTCATGATGGCCCCCGCCATCCCCAGTTCCGCATCATCGGGATGCGGGGCGATTACCAGAATGTCGAGCATCGGTTTAAACCCCCGTTAATACGTTGACAAGAGTTTACACGAATGCCGACAATTACCGCCATGTAAAAAGCGCTCCTTTATCGCGTCGCGGCTAACGTTAGCCGCGACCCGCAGGGGAGCGCGCCGCGCCCGCCGAGTATATTTGCCCATGCCCACCCCCTACGAACTCCTCACCGCCCACGCCCAAGAAACTGCCAAGCTGCACAGCATCGCCGGGCTGCTGGAATGGGACGAGCGCACCAAGATGCCCCCCGCCGCTGGAGCGTATCGGGCCGAGCAGATTTCGTATCTCGCGGGTGAAATCCACAAGCGGCAAACTGCCCCGCACGTGGGCGAGTGGCTCGACCAACTTGCCGATAGCCCGCTCGCAAGCGATCCGAACGGCGACGCCGGAACGGTCGTTCGGCAGCTTCGGCGGCAATACGACAAGAAGACGCGATTGCCGCAGGCGCTGGTCGAGGAGTTGTCGCGCACCGCGGTTTTGGGCCAGCAGATGTGGGTCGAAGCCCGCAAGGCCGACAGCTTCGCTATGTTCAAACCGCTGTTGGAAAAGACACTCGATCTGAAGCGACAGGAGGCCGCGGCGCTGGGCTACGAAGCGACGCCGTACGACGCGCTGCTCGACGACTACGAACCGTTCGCTAAGACGGCCGAGGTGAGCGCAACGCTTGCCGCTCTCCGGGATGAGCTTACGCCGCTGGTCGCGCAAATCGTCGCCAGTCCCGGCCAGCCCGATGGCGAACTGCTCAAACGCGAGTTCCCCATCGACGCTCAAGAAGCCTTCGGCAAAGAGGCGGCGGCCGCGATCGGCTTCGACTTTGACGCCGGGCGGCTCGACGTGACCGATCACCCCTTTTGCGGCGGCGCCGGGCCGCGCGACGTCCGCATCACGACGAGGTACAACCCTCGCGATTTCGGCGACGCGTTTTTCAGCATCCTGCACGAAGCGGGCCACGGTCTCTACGAGCAGGGTCTGCCGCCCGCAGCTTTTGGCCTGCCCACCGGCGAGGCCGTGTCGCTCGGCATCCACGAATCGCAGAGCCGCATGTGGGAGAACCAGGTCGGTCGCAGCCGCGCATTCTGGGAGCTGTTTCTGCCGAAGGCGCAAGGCACGTTCCCGTCGCTAAAGGGCGCGTCGCTCGACACGTTTTACGCCGCGATCAATGAAGTCCGTCCATCGCTCATCCGCGTCGACGCCGACGAAGTGACGTACAACCTGCACATCCTCATCCGCTTCGAGCTGGAACGCGCGATGATCGAGGACGACCTGCAAGCCGCCAACCTCCCCGCCGCGTGGAACGAAAAGTATCAAAAGTATCTCGGCATCACGCCGCCCAATGACGCCGACGGCTGCCTGCAAGACGTCCACTGGAGCGCGGGCCTGTTCGGCTATTTCCCCACCTACTCGCTCGGCAATCTTTACGCGGGGCAGTTTTTCGCAAAAGCGAGCGATGAACTCGGCGACCTAAACGCCGCCTTCCGCCGCGGTGAATTTACGCCGCTGCTGGCGTGGCTCCGCACGAACATCCACCGCCAAGGCCAGCGCTACACCGCATCCGAGCTAGCGATGAAAGTCACCGGCCAGCCGCTATCACACGCCCCTTGGATTGACCAAATCAAAGCCAAGTACGGCAAGCTCTACAACCTGTAGCGATTACGCGGAGACGTCTCCTCGAAGCTGAGCAGGCCTGTGCAAGAACCCGGTCACCCCGAGGTAATCTGAGAGGTCCGGCCCGTGTACAATCATGGCAACCGCCAGCCCCTCAGCCCCCCAGTTCCATGACCTCGATCGCCCTCTGCCCGCGCTGCACCTCGCACCTGGCGCTGCCGCTTGGCGTCGACCCAGCCGCCCAGGTGCAGTGTCCCATCTGCGAAGTCGAGTTTTCTCTAGCGACCGTCACCCCGCGCGACTTGCCACAGGCCCGCCTGGTCGAGCCGCTGGCAGACTTCGGCGACGTGGAAGCGGCCACCCGCGACGACGCGCCCGCCATCCCTTCGCCCCAAGAACGGCTGTCTCGTCTCCTGCGATCTTCGCCTAATTGGGGCGCCCCCGTGCCGTCCATCGAACGCCAGGTCCAGACACCTTTTGAAGCGATCGCCGCCGAAGAGGTTTACGACGACGCATACGAAGACGCGGACCCCGAAGTCGCTCCGCCCGAGCGAGTTCAAGACGAGGCCATGCTTCAATCGCGCCGTCGCGACGATCTGCTAACCGAGTTCAGGAAGAAAACCGACGACGTAGCGCCGTTACCTGTCGCGTCGTCAGAGAGTCGCGAGCTTGCCGCTGAAGCGGAGTTTACTGAAGAAGAACCGGTCGCCGAGCCGCTCGACGGGACGCCGACCGACGAAGAGCTTCCGCTCGACCTGAGCACGGCGCCACGGCGCAAGCGCCGCCCCGCGGGCGTTCGCACCC
>JBGSYU010000311.1:0-3422 GCA_041750715.1 Lacipirellula sp. | reverse complement strand
CGCGGCCGTTGATGACCACGTCGGCCCCGTCGGCAGCGAGGTCGAGCGCCACGGCGGCGCCGATGCCGCGCGTGCCGCCGGTAATCAGAGCGCGTTTGCCGGCTAGCTCCATGACGTATCGTTTCCTTTAGAGAAGGGAAGGACGGCGTCGTCTCCGCCAACTAACCATCGAGAAACATGCAGACGCCAGAACGAGCACCGCGGCGCTAGGCTCCGGCACGGCAGCGGCCGCCGGGGCGATCGAGACGCTCCCGATTTGGCGCTGCCACGTGAGGAAATCGGCGCCGTCAACGTCGCCGTCGCCATCGGCGTCGCCGCTAGCGTGACTGACGGAGATTGTCGTTCCGACGCCGACTTTCCACGCCGCCAGGTCCGCGCCGTCGACGACTCGATCCTCGTTGAAGTCGGCGCTCCAAAACAGTTCCAGGAGCAACCCGTCGGTTGTCGTCCCGAAGCCCCACGCCGCTCCTTCAGGGCTCGGTGGGAGATTAACCGAGGCGAACTGTTCGTCAACGTCCAGGCCATCGATGAGCAAGAACTGATCGCCCGGCGTGGGGACGAAGCCGCTAAGGAGTTCGACGTCCAACGTCCCGGCGAGCGTCGCAACGCCGCCGACTTCGAGGGCGCCGTAGTTGCTCGCGCCGCCAATCGACAAATTCAGCACGCCGTCGGCAAACTGCGTGTAGTCCGACGCGACCTCGAGACCTCCCGCAGCGGTGAGCGTCAGCGTGCCCGCGCCGTCGCCGCCGACCAGTACGTCGCCGATCGGGCCGATGGCGGTGCTTACCGTGACGGATCCACCCTTGTCGATCCACGCCGTAGCGCCGCTGGCGTCGCCGATCGCCTTGGCGACCGTGGCGGTGTAGAGCGCCCAGTCGGCGCCGGTGTCGTTGCTCACTTGCACGTTGACGTTCCCCGACTGCAACTGATTGCGAAAGCCGCCCAGATCGAGCACGCCGACGAAGGTTCCCGATGGCGTAACTTGCGATTGCCAACCGAGAGCGGCGAAGTCGAGTTTGTGGCTCGGATCGGCGTCGAAGAGTCGCACGAAGTCGGCGTCCGCGGGGCCGGCGCTCTGCTTCAGCCCCAACGCCAGCGACGCGTGAACGACGCGCTCGCCGGCGTCTAACTGATGTTGAACGGTGAAGGCGACGTTTTCGTTGCCCGAGAGGTCGTCGAAACCGGTGATCGGATCGCTGCTTGCGGCCGCGATGATCGCCGCCCACGCCGGGCTTACAAAAGCGTTGTCGACACTTGCGCCGCCATCGTAGGCGTAATTGTCGATGTCGCCAATCAGATAGTCCCGCATAGCCACGTCGTAGAGACCCGGCGTTACGCCCTCGCTCCATGTGGCGGCGTCGTCCCAGTTGCCAGTGGGCGCCGTCCAGTGGAACTCGCGGATGTCGGCCGCGTCGGCCACTTGGGCTTCGTAGAGGCTATCGACGGCCACTCGCGTGCCGTGCGAGTCGACGTATCCGGCCGGCTGCTGCCCGAACGTGAGATCGTTGATGAGCGTGCCCGTCGATCCAATTATCCAGTTCTGCGCCGTGGGCGGATTCTGGACGATGTAACTTTCGGCCGTCGAGTTCCAGATGGTCATATTGGCGCCCGCCCAGCCATGGCCAGTGCCAAAGTTGCCTCGATTGCGGAGATTAATCTGGTCGCCGTCGACGACGATGTTGTCGAACAGCGACCCGGTCGCCCACCGCTGGTGCGGTCCCGACTCGTCGAGGGCGTCGTTGGCGACCGAACGGTGGAACACGTTCGGCCCCGCGGGGCGCGAGCTGTTGTTGACGAAGTCGTGCCGGCCCTGGTTAGCTTCGGAATTAGTCACCAGTCCGAGTTGCCCGCTGAGGTCGAACGTATAGCGCCGCTCGCCGGTGATCAGGCTCTTGGGATCGAGATTGATCGCGTCGTCGACCGTCACCCACTTGGCGCCGGGGTTGCTGACCACGGAGGAGTTGGCGAAGTAAGCGGAGGTCACCTCGCGGACGAACACGTTTTGCGCCTTGTCGATGGAGACGAACTCCCAGGAATGATTTTCGTCGGTGGCCGAGGTGAAGTCCGACTCGGCGCGGAGATTCTCGATGCCCACATTGGCGATGCGGCCAGCCCAGGTGTAGCGGCGGATCGTGCCGCCGCCGTAGGCGCCCGTTTCAAAGGAATTGGGCAAGGGGGCGTCGACGAAGATGCGGTTGCCTTCGATCCGCGTGATCACACGATCGGAGCGGACGTTAAAGTCGCCGGGTTGCCATTGCTGCACCGTGCCGCCGTCGCTGCGCGGCGGAATGGCGTCCATGCCCAGATCGTGGATCCACGCCGCCGTGCTAGGGCGCTCGACGCGCACTGTATCTCCGACCGAGAATCCGCTGGTCGAGTCAACGCGAAAGCTGCGCGAGCCGACCGGCACCACCTTGTCGATCATGTTGCGCGTGGAACCGGTTAGCGACTGCGATCCGGTTCCGGTCACGTTGATCAACGGCCGCTGGTTCGTGCCGCGGGCATGCAGCACCGTGGCGGCGGCCCATTGGCTGCTGCCGCTCGCGCCGGCTAGCGCCGTCGTCGTCATCCGCGACGGCTTCGGCGACGCCGATCTCAACAACGGCATTCCGCTCGAACCCTTCGACGTGGACGTCAGCAGTTCGGGCAAAGGGACGGCCGGCGACACATACTCTCCCGTGCAGCAGTCTGGCGCCGACACGATTTTCGGCGCCGGCGTCACGGTGCAAGAGGTGACCGCCGTTCAGAATGCGAGTGACCGGGGCATTCCGTGGTACTTCATCTCGGGATATACCACTCCCTCGCAAACCAATCCGACGGGCGATCCGAAGGTCAACGCCAAGATCATCAACGACGCCGCCGGTTTCTTGCCCGATACCAACCCCGCCATCGGGTTTACCAGCAGCAACACGCCCGGTCAGGTAACGGTGGCGGCGATCGACAGCGGCCTGGCCCTGGCGATCGAATCGAAGGGGCGGAACACGCAGCTTGCCGGATTCTTCGATGAAGACTACAGCGACGGCAATCAGGGCCGCGTATCGCTTGGCAGCCAAATTGGCGATTCGGTTCGCGTCAGCTTCGACTTCCGCGTTTGGATGAGTTCGCCCAATTTCAACACGCAGGCAAAGCAACACGTCCCTACGAAGACTGAGTTGCGGTTCGGACTTTACCAAGACACGGACAATCAGCTTGGCATGACCAACCCCAGTGCGGGTGTGCTGGGCGGTAGCGCCGTGTGGGGTAAAGAAGGCGGGCTTCTTCGCGGGGACACGTCTGTTCCGGCCATTGGCGGCGCCGGCGATCACGGTTGGTTCGCTCGTCTGCCCATCGAAGATCCGGATGAACCAAATAGTTCGATCCCATTAGGTTTTAAGCCATTGGCCGGCGGGGCGGAGGCGAGGATCTCGGAAGAGCTCAATCAC
>JBGSYU010000310.1:0-2469 GCA_041750715.1 Lacipirellula sp. | reverse complement strand
GCCCCCAGCCCCCAACCCCCAGCCCCCACTCGCCACCCATCTCGGCGACGCCATCGACTACGCCCTCCGCCATCTCCCGGGCCCACGCCCCGCCGCCATCCTGCTGATGACCGACGGCATCAACACTGCCGGTCTCTCGCTGGCCGACGCTGCAGCTCGCGCCCGCACTTTGGGCGTCCCGCTCACCATCGTCGCCCTCGGCAGCGATCGACCCCGTGCGGACGTATCGCTCGAAGACGTGCTGGTCGAAGAAGTCGTCTTCCCCGGCGATCGCTTACAAATCGAAGCCGCCATCCGCGCCGTCGGCTTCGCCGGCAACCCCGCGCGAGTGACGCTTCGTCGCAGAGTCGAAGACGCAAGCGAGCTGCTCGCCGAAACGCAGATCGCACTGCCCGCCGACGGAGAGGCGCAAACCGTCCGTCTCGCCCTACGTCCCGCCGACCCCGGTCCGATGCGCGTCGAGTTTGAAGTCCAGCGGCAGCCCGGCGAAGAAGACGTAACCAACAATCTCGCGGAACTAACGATCGACGTTCGCGATCGTCCCATCCGTGCGTTGCTCGTCGCGTCCACTCCCAGCTTCGAATACCGCGCGCTGAAGAGTCTGCTCGAACGCGACCCGGCCATTCAACTGCGCGTTCGCTTGCAAGACGCCGACCCCAAGTATGCCAGCGTCGATGAAGCTGCGCTTCGCGACTTCCCAGCGACCGAAGCCGAGCTGCTCCAGTACGACGTAGTGTTGCTGGGCGACGTCGACCCGCAATTGCTGCCGCTTCAAACCTGGCGCCTGCTCCAAAAATTCGTCTCGAAGCACGGCGGCGGACTGGTCCTCATCGCCGGCCCAAGATTCATGCCACAAGCCTTCGCCGCCATCGCCCCCATGCGCACGCTGCTACCCATCGACGCCAGCGCCAACCGCTTGCGGCTTAGCGCCCCCGCCGCCCCCAGAAGAATTCAACCCACCTCCCTAGGCCTCGAAGACCCAACCCTACAACTGGGCGAAACGCCCGCCCAGTCCGCCGCCATCTGGGCCGAGCTTCCCCCCGTCCTCTGGTCGCTCGACGACCCCCTCCCCAAACCCGGCGTTCAAATTCTAGCCATCGGCGTCACTGCAAACCGCTCGCGGCTTAGCGGCGCCGACCCACCCCCCATGTTCCTGCGCCACTACGTCGGCTCCGGCGAAGTTCTCATGCACGCCACCGACGAAACCTGGCGCTGGCGTTGGCGTAACGACGACCGCTACTTCGCCCGTTACTGGGGCCAAGCCGTCCGCCGCCTCGCGAGAGGCCGAGCCCTCCGCGGCGCCGCGTCCCTAACAACCAATCGCGCCGAGTACGACCCCAACACCCCCGTCATCCTCCGCTTGCGGCTTGGCGCGCAAATGGACGAAGCCGACGCTCCAATCACCATCGAACTCTCTGGCGACTCCACCCCCACCCGCGAAATATCCCTTCCGCGCAATCGAGCCCACACGAACCTGTTCGAGCAAACGCTTCGCGGCCTAGCGCCCGACCATTACACGGCGCGACTGACGACGCAATCCGACTTTTCCACCCCGCTCACCGCTGAGTTCACGATCACCGCGCCCCCCACGGAGCTTGCCCAACTCGCCGTCAACACCGCTGGCCTCGCCGCAGCCGCCGCGACCACCGGCGGCAAACTATACACCGCTGAAACCGCCGCGCGCCTTCGCGACGAAGTGCCCGCCCCCCGGCCCACCGCCGTCGAGCAATTGCCCGACGTGCCCCTCTGGAATTCACCCTGGTTATTGGCCGCCGTTTGCATCACACTCGCAACTGAATGGCTCCTCCGCCGCCGGGCGGGAATGCTCTAGAAAATCTAACCACGACGACACGACGAACACGAGGTAATGACGAATTCACGAATGACGAATGACGAATGTGTACCGACGAATAGTTCGTCATTCGACATCCGTCATTTTACCCCCGTCGTGACGTCGTGGTTAATCCCATGCCCCTAACGTTCGTCCAGCAAATCGAGTCTATCGCCCGCCGCATTCAGCGGCGCCGCTGGATGACCGCCGCTTGCTGGGCGCTGGCCGCACTGGTCGCGGTCTTGTTCGGCTTGATGCTGCTCGATCATCAACTAGGCGTCGACTCGCTCTCCGGCAGAGTCCTCCTCACGACGACGCTCGTGCTTGCGCTCATCGCCATCGCGCGGCAGGGCAGGGGGGCGACTCGCGAACGAACCACGCCGCTCGACGTGGCGTTGGACCTCGAACGCCGCAACCCCCAGTACGGTAGTCTGCTCGCTAGCGGCCTTCAGTTCAGCCAGCAGGAAGGCGACGATCCCACGGCCGGCTCGCTGGACCTTCGCCGCGCCGTCGTTCTGCGTGCCTCGCTGGCCGCTGAGGCGATCGACCTCGAAGCCGTAGCGCCCTGCGCGCCACTACGCCGCGCCGCGATCGCAGCGTTCGTCGCAGTTGCCACGCTCGCCGTTCCCGCCGCGGTC
>JBGSYU010000309.1:0-3630 GCA_041750715.1 Lacipirellula sp. | reverse complement strand
GCCACTACTTTTAATGTTGAATCTGCTTAACTCTCGCAAAGGCGCTAAGGCGCTAAGTAATCGCAAAGAAATACAAAATTAAAATTGTCTTCTTTGCGCTGTTCTTTGCGTCTTTGCGCCTTTGCGAGAAACCCATCTTATTCAATCGACACTTTAATGTGCGCCATCTTCTTGTGAATGACGTGCGCCATGCCGCGGGCGCCGGGGCGTACGCGCTTCACCATCGGGCCGCCATCGATGCGGGCGTCGACGATGCGTAGGCCGCCCAAGTTAGGGGCGCGACGATCGTCGGCGTTGCCCAGGGCGCTTTTTAGCACCTTCTCGAGCATCCGCGCGCCGCGCTGCGGCTGGTACTTCAATATCGCGAGCGCCTCGTCGACCTTCTTCCCGCGAATCAGGTCGGCCAGGGGCCGAACCTTGCGGGCGCTGATCTGGGCGTGTCGGTGTGTTGCTGTGTAAGCCATATGTGAAGCTCTCAGCTATCAGCCGTCAGCTTTCAGCCAGACAGCGGCAGCCCATTTTCTGGCTGACGGCTGAAGGCTTATAGCTGACAGCTCCTTACGTTGCCTTCTTCGCCTTGCCGCCGTGGCCGCGGAAGTTCCGCGTTGGCGAGAACTCACCTAAGCGATGGCCGACCATATCCTCGGTCACCAAAACTTTGAGATGCGCCTTGCCGTTGTGAACCAAAAACGTGTGGCCGACGAACTCCGGAATAATCGTGCAGGCCCGCGCCCAAGTGGTGAGCGGGTCTTTGCGGCCCATGTTGTTCAGGTCGTCGACCTTCTTGAACAACTTCGGGTCGACGTACGGACCCTTTTTTGTTGAACGTCCCATTAATGGCTCTCGGCTGGCGGCTCTCGGCTGGCGGCCAGACCAGCTATCCAGCCTTCTGGCCGATAGCCGCTAGCCGCTAGCCGCTAGCCTATTTTGTTACTAACTTCTGCACGCCATACCGCCGACTGCGGCGGCGGCGGACGATCGCTTTGTTCGAAGGCTTGCGACGCTTCCGCGTGGCGCCGCCCTTGGCGCTCTTGCCGGTCGGGCTCACCGGGTGGCGACCGCCCTTGGTGCGGCCTTCGCCGCCGCCGTGGGGATGGTCGATCGGGTTCATCGCCGTGCCGCGGACATGAGGCCGACGCCCCAACCAGCGACTGCGACCCGCCTTGCCCAGCACGATGCCAAAGTGATCGGAGTTGCTCGACTCGCCGATCGTCGCCCGGCAAGCCGAGGGGATGCGGCGGATTTCGCCGCTAGGCAGCGACACTTGCGCCCAGTCCGCCTCGCGAGCCATGAGCGTCGCGTTCGTGCCGGCGCTACGGCACAACACGCCGCCGCGACCCGGCCGCAGCTCAATATTAAAAATCGCGGTGCCCAGCGGAATTTTCGTCAGCGGCAGGCAGTTGCCTACCTTCGTCGGCGCGTCGGGGCCGCTCATCACCTGATCGCCGGCCTTCAAGCCGCCGGGGGCGATGATGTATCGCTTCTCGCCGTCGGCGTAGAACAGCAGGGCGATACGTGCCGAGCGATTGGGGTCGTACTGAATCGAATCGACCTTCGCCGGCACGCCGTCCTTGTTCCGCCGGAAGTCGATCATCCGGTACTGCTGCTTGTGGCCGCCGCCGCGATGCCGCGAGGTGATCTTGCCCTGGTTATTGCGGCCGCCCGTCTTGGTCTGCGGGCGCATTAGCGATTTTTCCGGCGTCGCCCCGGGGGTGAGCTCGGCAAAGTCGCTGACCGTCGCCCCGCGCAGGCCGGCGGTTATCGGATTGTATTTGCGAATGCCCATAGGGAAAAAGCTCTCAGCTATCAGCCGTCAGCTTTTAGCCAGACGACTTGAGTTCATTCTATTTTTCTGGCTGACAGCTAATAGCTGACAGCTAACAGCTTCCTAGAAAAAATTAATCCGATGTTCCGCGTCGAGCGTGACGATCGCCTTTTTCCAGTCTTTCGTTTGTCCCAGCTTGAACTTCGTGCGGCGAACCTTGCCCTTGCGGTTCTGCGTCGCCACCTTCAGCACCGTTACCTCGAACAACGACTCCACCGCCCGCCGCACGTCGTCTTTGGTCGCCAGGCGATTGATCTCGAACGCGTAGGCGTTGTTGCGCGTCGACTTGTGCATCCCCTTTTCCGTCACCAGCGGCTTGACGATCACCTGGTGCGGCTCAAGCGTGATGCTCGTCGCTTGTGGAATGTGTCTTGGCATTGTTGCATTTTGGATTTTGGACTTAGGATTTTGGATTAATTGGATCGCTCAATCCAAAATCCAAAATCCAAAATCCAAAATCGCCCCTAAGTTTGGTTCGCCGCCTTGGTCTTCATGGCCGCCGCCGCCTTAAGCGCGTCCATCGCCGCCGTCGTCATCAGCACCCGCTTGGCCGACAGCACCGAGTAGGCATTGAGGTCCTTCGTCGGCGAAACGTGTACTCGGTCGATGTTGCGGGCGCTCTTGTAAACGTTCACGTCGTAGCCGGCCGTCGTCACCAGCACCGAGCCGCCGTCGCAGCCCAGCGTCTTGATGATGCCGGCCATGTCGCGGGTCTTGGGGGCGTCGAAATCCAGCTTGTCGATCAGCACGATCTCGTCGTCCCGCACCTTGGCGGCCAATGCCATCCGCGTGGCCAACTGCAACGCCTTTCGCGGGAGCGAGTACGAATAATCGCGCGGATGAATCTGCTTCATGTGACCGCCGCCGCGACGGATGCCGCTCATGCGGTGACCGGCGCGAGCGTTGCCCGTACCCTTCTGGCGGTACATCTTCTTGGTCGAACCGGAAACTTCGTGCCGATTCTTCGTCTTGTGCGAACCCTGCCGCAGGTTGGATTGATACATCACCACCGCGTCGTGCAGCAATTGCTTGCTGATGCGCGGAGCGAGATCGGTCGGCTCGATGTTATACGTGCCGACCTTCTTACCCTTGGCGTCGTGGACGTTGAGTTTTGGCATGGGAGCGAGCTATTAGCTGTTAGCCATTAGCTCTTAGCCAGACAACCGTCAGCCTTTCTCTCCGGCTAACAGCTAACGGCTAATAGCTAATAGCTCCGTTACATCTTGTTCGTTTGCTTAATAATCACATACCCGCCGTTCGGTCCCGGCACGGCGCCGCGGATCAGCAGCAGGTTTTGCTCGGCGTCGACCCGCACCAGCACTTGATTGCGCATCGTACACTGCTGGTTGCCGTACTGGCCGGCCATCTTCTTGCCCTTAAACAGCCGGCTGGGAAACGCGCTGCATCCAGTGCCGCCCAACGCCCGGTGCGACTTCTTCACGCCGTGCGTCGCCCGCTGGCCGTGGAAATTATGCCGCTTCATGGCGCCCGAAAACCCGCGCCCCTTGCTCGTGCCGATCACGTCGACCCGCGGCACGTCGGCCATCGCGGTCACGTCGATCGTCGAACCCACGGCCAAGTCGCCGACCGCGCCGCGGAGTTCTCGGATGAATCGCTTGGGCTCGCAATCGGCTTTAGCCAGCGGTTCCATGCCCGCGCCGCTGCGCTTCTTCGACCGCTTGCTATCGAGCTTGGCCACTTGACCGCGCTCGCTGCGGGAGGCCAGATGCCGCGGCTTATCGAGAAAGCCCAGTTGCACAGCTTCGTAACCGTCTCGCTCGCTGGTGCGCACCTGCAACACGTCG
>JBGSYU010000308.1:0-4568 GCA_041750715.1 Lacipirellula sp. | reverse complement strand
CGCCGCGGCGGGGCTGTCGCGGTCGATGCGGGCGACCGTCACCGGACCGGCGTGGCCGTCGACCGCCAGCGGGGTGATGCCGTGCCACTGGCTTTCAAGCCGCTCGACGCTCAACAGCCGAGTGGCGACGTCGAGCGCCTTGTCGACCGGAATGGCGAAGCCGATTCCTTGGGCGCCGGCTCGCACGGCGACGTTCAGCCCGATCATTTCGCCGTCGACGTTCAGCAGCGGGCCGCCGGAGTTGCCGGGGTTGATGCTCGCATCGGTTTGGATGAGGTCGAGATATTGCTGCGTCTCGTTCACCTGCACGTTGCGGTGCAGTGCGCTGATGATGCCGGAGGTGACGGTGTGCTCGTAGCCGAAGGCGTTGCCGACGGCGACCACGGTTTCGCCGTTCATCAGATCCTCGGACGTGCCGAGATGGATGGTTTGCAGCGGCTGCGGCGTGCGAATGCGGATGACGGCGAGATCGGTCTCGCGGTCGTGGGCCACGAGCTGTGCGACGTAGGCCTGGCCGCCGTCGAGCGTGACGTTGATCTGCCGAACGCCGTCGACGACGTGATGGTTCGTGAGAATATAGCCGCGGGAGTCGATTACCACGCCGGTGCCCATGCCGTTGACTTCGCGACTGGTGGCGCCGCGGGCGACGGCGGCCGTGTCGACGACGGGCTTTTGCCCCTGGATGTTCACCACGGCTGGGGCGGCCGCACGAGCCGCTTTCACGATCGGCGTCACGCGGCCTGGGTTTCCCCCGGCCGCGGGAAGAGGGGCGGCGGCCGTGAGCGCAGCGATTACGGCGAGCTGCCAAAGCGCGCGGCTGGAGCGGCCGCAGCACAGACAGGAGCGCAGGGTGGGCATTGCGGGTCGTCCAGAGTGGAAGTGCCTGCCGAGCGCGATAGCGGGAAGCGCGGGGCAGGCGCGGAACTGGCGTGCGTACGGACGTTAGACACCACGTTGATCGGCCGGGTGTTACGACGCGCTTAAACGCTACAACCTGTCCCCGCAGAGTCCGCCTAGCTTGTTGAGCGTGCTAGCGGAAGGGAAAGGAGGAATGCCGAATGCTGAAGGATGAATGCTGAAAGAGGGAAAAGCTCAGACTTCAGCATTCAGCATTCAGCATTCATCAGTCGCGGCCAGGCGAGTTGAGCTGATTGCGATAACCGACTTCGATCTCGCCGCGCTGGGGTTCTGGCGCGTCGGGGCGCGCCGGCGAAACGGTCGGCTGCGTCGGCACCGGCAGGAATTTTGGCGGCAGCGGAGGACGGAACGTCGCGGGCGGCGGGCCCGGGTGGGATCTATCGAGCAGCGGTCCTGCCAGCCCTAGCGGAATCAGGCAACACTCGCGGCACCGCGAACAGTCCGGCCCGCATCGGGCGCTCGCTGGGCAGCCACAACCATCGCCGGCCTGACTCAGACACCCCGTGCTGCAGCACATCACCTCGTCGGCGAGCGTGCCGTGGTAGAGGCCGCAGAGGGCGCCGCCAATGCCGCCGCGGCGGCACCCCTTGCCAGAGCCGCAGTCCTGCGGACACGCGGCGCAACCGAATAGTGAGGCGATCACCGGAATTGCTAGCGCCCAGCAGCGAAACGTCTTGGCAGTCGCCATGTCGAGCCTCGCGCGCATGGAACGCGCGCCCCCCTTTCGGTCCAAAACCTAGATCGGCGATCCGGGGTCAGAAACTTCCGCGCAAACGGCAAAGTTGGCACAATCGGCGCATCTGCGCCGCATGGGCTGGCATGCCCTCGTACTCGTGGGCATGCGAAGTGCGCCGGAAAACAGGGCCACGTCGCGGTACCTCCGGGGCCATGCCACTCCTGCTGAGCTTCTCCAACATGAAACAATGACTAGACCTGACCGCTGCTCGGTTCGGTTAGCAATCGCACGGGGCGGCGTGTACAATACCCCTCGGTCCCAGCGGAGGGCAGCGGGCGGTGGGGGGGGTGAGACTCCTATGAACTCAAATCCCGAGGAGGCCCTGCGCGAATCGGAAGAACGCTATCGCACCCTCGTCGATTCGATCGACCAAGGATTCTGCGTCGTCGAGTTGATTTTTGACGAACGCGAACGGCCGGTCGATTATCGCTTTCTGCAGGTCAGCCCGTCGTTCGAGAAGCACACGGGACTGCGAGACGCTCAGGGCAAAACCATGCGAGAGCTCGTCCCGCAGCTCGAGCAGTGGTGGTTCGAGACTTACGGCGATATCGCTCTGACGGGCGCCGCGAAACGCTTCCAGAATCGGGCCGAACATTTGAATCGTTGGTTCGACGTTTACGCCTTCCGCATTGGCGAGGCGTCTCGCCGGCAAGTGGCGATCTTGTTCAACGACATCACCGACCGCAAGCTATCCGATGATAAGCTCAGGGAGAGCGAGGAGCGCTTTCGCAACCTAGCGGACAACATCCCTCAACTGGCGTGGATCGCCGACGCCGGGACCGACGGCGAGGTCCATTGGTTCAATAAGACGTGGCTCGATTACACCGGCGCCACGATAGAAGATATGAAGGGATCGGGCTGGCGGGCAGTTCATCATCCCGATCACGCCGATCGCGTCATCCAGAAATTTGGGCGCCACGTCCAAGAGGGCATGGACTGGGAAGACACGTTCCCGCTGCGCGGCAAAGACGGACAGTACCGCTGGTTCCTCTCGCGGATGAAGGTCATCCGCGATGAAGGCGGGAAGGTCGTGCGGATCTTCGGCACCAACACCGACGTCACCGAGGAGCGGCAAACGGCCGAGCAATTGCGGAGGCTCACCGCCGAGTTGTCCGACTTGGACCGGCGCAAGAACGAGTTTCTAGCGACGCTGGCCCACGAACTTCGCAACCCGCTGGCCCCGATCCGCAACGGCCTGCAAATCCTGCGGCTAGCCGGCGACAACGCGGCCGCGGCCGAGCAGGCCCGCACCATGATGGAGCGGCAGCTCGAGCAAATGGCCCGGCTGATCGACGACCTGATGGACGTCAGCCGCATCAACCAGGGTAAGATCGAACTCAAGCGGGAGCGGGTCGAACTGGCAAAGGTCGTCGAGGGGGCCGTCGAGACGAGCCGGCCGCTCATTGAAGAGAACGGCCACGAACTGACGGTGACGTTGCCGCCCGGCCCCGTGTTCGTGGACGGCGATCCCACCCGGCTGACGCAAGTGCTGCTGAATTTGCTCAACAACGCCGCCAAGTACACGGCGCGAGGCGGCCGGATCGACCTGCGCGCCGAGCTGACCAGCCCGGAGCGAGAGCGACCGGCGGAAGTGGTCGTGTCGGTGCGCGACGCGGGCATCGGCATCCCCGTCGACAAGCTGCCGACGATCTTCGAGATGTTCTCGCAGGTCGAGGGGGCGTTGGCTCGGTCGCAGGGCGGGCTGGGAATTGGCTTGTGTCTGGTAAAGCGGCTGGTCGAGATGCATGGCGGGCAAATTGAGGCGCACAGCGCCGGACCGGGCACGGGCAGCGAGTTCGTGGTTCGCCTGCCGATCGTCGTGGAGCAGGCCCAGGCGCGCAATATCGGCGACGACGACACGCGATCGCCGCGCGCCGATCTCCGCATCTTGGTGGTGGACGACAACCGGGACACCGCCAGCAGTTCGGCAATGTTGCTCAAGATGATGGGCAACGACGTCCGCACGGCCCACGACGGCGAAGCAGCCGTTCGCGTGGCGGAAGAGTTTCGGCCCCAGGTGGTGCTTTGCGACATCGGCCTGCCGAAGATGAACGGCTACGAAGCCTGCCGCCACATTCGCCGACAACCGTGGGGGAAAAACATGATTCTCGTCGCCGTAACGGGCTGGGGGCAGGACGACGACAAGCGGAAAGCGGAGGAGGCTGGGTTCGACCGGCACCTGGTCAAGCCGGTGGACCCGCAAGCGCTGATGACGCTGCTGGCGGGCTTGAACGTCGCGAAGGCGTGACAGTCCGCGTTCACGCTTGGACCGCTCAGTTACGACTTTGCCGGCGGATTGCGGTAGAGGAGCTTCGGCAAGAACTGCAAGCCGAGAAAGATTGCCAATAGCGCCAACAGCAGATGCGGGCCGAACCGGCCGATGGGGACGCCGAGCAGGCCGGCGATCCAGCCGACCGCCACGATCAGCGGCACCAGGAAGAACAGCAGCCCGCAGCCAGCGGCGGCCATCGTGCCCTTAAAGGCCAGGTGCTCGGTAAGCTGCTGGTGGTGAACGTCGATCGTGCGGCCGCGGCGGAGGCTGATTTCGATCGAGTCGGTAAGCTCCATCGCGTGCAGGGCGTCGAGCCACGTCGACGTGGCCGAGTCGCCCGATTCAACCGCGGCGACGAACCGGTTGATGGCGTTGGCTTCCGGCGATGGCTCGCCTTTGTAGGCGGGGTCTGCGACCTGGCTGGCGGCGTCACAGACGCCACTTACAAATCTAAACGCCATGGGGCCGCGTTGGCACACGAGCGTTAGCGACAGGCAATCGCCGTCCGCAGGCGGTTCAACCGACCAGCGAACGGGGATCTCCGACGCGCCCAGCAACTGGACGCTTAGCGCCGCGTAGTCCGCGGTCTCGCCGCCGCCAGCGTGGGCGCCGATGCGGTTGAGCCGGCCGGCGACGCGGCCG
>JBGSYU010000307.1:0-2539 GCA_041750715.1 Lacipirellula sp. | reverse complement strand
GTCGCTTCAACGAGATCAGCAGTACGATGAATCCACTTATTCAATTCGAAGCCGCGGCGGTCGCATTGCGTCGGCGGGCGTTTCTTGGCAAGGCGGCCGCCGGGTTGGGGACGGCGGCGCTGGGGTCGCTGCTAGGCGGCCGTGCGCTAGCGTCGTCCTCCGTCGCGAAGGATCGTTGGCTCGGCGCCATTCGCCCGCTGCACCAAGCACCGCGGGCGAAGCGGGTGATCTGGCTCACCATGGCCGGCGGGCCCTCGCACCTGGAAACGTTCGACCACAAGCCCGAGCTAGCGCGGCAGCACGGCCAGCCGATGCCGGAGAGTTTTACCAAGGGGCAGCAGCTCGCGCAGCTTCAGGGGCAGGCCCTCACCTGCTTCGGCCCGCAGTTGAACTTCAAACGGTTCGGCCAGAGCGGTACGGAGATTTGCGATCTGTTTCCGGAGATCGGCAGCGTCGTGGACGACATCTGCTTCGTCCGCTCGATGACCACCGACGCGATCAATCACGACCCGGCCCACATGTTCATGAACAGCGGCTCGCAGATCGCGGGGCGGCCGTCGATGGGTTCGTGGGTGACGTACGGGCTCGGCTCCGACGCCGAGAATCTGCCGGCGTTCTTGGTGCTCACCTCCGACGGCCTGGGCGGCCAGAACCAACCGATCGCCTCGCGGCAATGGTCGTCGGGGTTCTTGCCGAGCAAGTTTCAGGGCGTTCACCTCCGCGGCAAGGGCGACCCTGTCCTGTACCTGAGCAACCCGCCGGGCGTGACCCGCGATCGGCAGCACGACGTGATCAGCGCGGTCAACGCGATCAACGCATCGCACGACGCGGTGGTCGCCGATCCGGAAATCGCCACGCGGATCGCGCAGTACGAGATGGCGTTCAAGATGCAAATGAGCGTGCCCGAGTTGATGGACGCCAGCGGCGAACCGGCCGACGTGATGCGGCTGTACGGCTGCCAGCCGGGGGACGGTTCGTTCGCGTCGAACTGCTTGCTCGCTCGCCGGCTGGCGGAACGCGGCGTGCGGTTCATCCAGCTTTACCACCGCGACTGGGACCACCACGGCGGCGTGCAGGAGGGGGTGACGCTCAAAGCGCTCGAGGTCGATCGGGCGTGCGCGGCGCTGATTCGCGACCTGAAGCAGCGCGGCATGTTCCAGGAGACGCTCATCGTGTGGGCCGGCGAGTTCGGCCGCACGCCGATGTCGCAGGCCGGCAACGGGCGCGATCACCACAACAAGGGTTTCACCGTGTGGCTGGCCGGCGGCGGCGTGCGCGGCGGGCTGAACTACGGCGCGACCGACGAGCTAGGCTACGCGGCGGTCGAGAACATCGCGACGGTACACGACCTGCACGCGACGATGCTGCACCTGCTGGGGATCGAGGGGGAGCGGTTTACGGTGAAGTTCCAGGGGCTGGATGCAAAGCTGACGGGCGTGGAGCCGGCGGCGGTGATGCACGGGATTTTGGGGTAGTACACTTGGGCCCGTCTCTCCGAGACGGGCGTTCGCGTCTCGGAGAGACTCGTCCATGTGACTCTACCGGCGGCCAGTGGCGTCTTCGGCGAATAGAGTTACACTGACGTTAGGAGCCACGATGAGGTATAAAGTCACAATCCACCGCACGGACGAGGGCATCAGCGTTTCTGTGCCGGCGCTGCCCGGTTGCTGGTCTGAAGGCGACACCGAGGAGGAGGCGCTGGCGAACATCCGCGACGCGATCGGCGAGTACCTTGCCGCCCTGGAAGATCGGATGAAAGGCGCGGAAGTTCAAGAGATTGACGTGTAGGTCGAGCCGTACCCCGGATTCCCGGCGTCAATCATCTCGCGTGCGGTGCGTGCCCTGGAGAAGGCCGCGTTTGCGGTTATCCGACAGGGCAAGCATATCGTCATGAGCGACGGGGTTCGCCAGGTCACCATCCCCCGACACAACCCGATCAAGGCGTTCACGATGGGCGGAATCGTCAAAGATGCGGGGTTGACGGTGGAAGAGTTCCGCAGGCTGTTGTGAGCCCGATGCCATCGCCGCTTATCGGGGGAGACCGAGCGCGGCGGTAGATTCTCGCTTCGCTTCAAAATAACTGGTCCACGAACAGCGCTATTCGTCGGAATTACTTCGCCCCCAACAGCTTCTGCCCTTCCTTCTTCAACGTGCCGGCGATGCGGTCGGCGATCAGGGCGAGCATTGCGGGGAGGTCGAGTTGAATCTGGACCGACTCGGGCAGCACGTCGATTCGCCCGGTGATTTTCTGTCCCAGGCCGCCGCCTTCGAACTGGAGCTGGTCGCCTTGCCAGCGCTGTTGGAACGCGACGAGGCCGCCGATGCCGCCGGTGAGGTGTTGCTGAAGATTGCCGAAGCCCGACTCGATGCGGCGGCGGGCTTCGTCCTTGCCGAGGGCGTGGGGGATGTTTACGGTGACGGGGCGGGACATGACGTGGGGGCTGGGGGTTGGGGACTGGGGG
This sequence comes from Lacipirellula sp., assembly GCA_041750715.1. Taxonomy (GTDB): domain Bacteria; phylum Planctomycetota; class Planctomycetia; order Pirellulales; family Lacipirellulaceae; genus Lacipirellula. Next base: position 77 of record JBGSYU010000307.1, on the reverse strand, counting down.
TTGGGGACTGGGGGTTGGGGGAAAAAGCGGAGGGCGGAAAGCGGAAAGCGGATTTTTTCGCTAGCCCCCAGCCCCCA
>JBGSYU010000306.1:0-3023 GCA_041750715.1 Lacipirellula sp. | reverse complement strand
TCGATGGAGGCCTTGCCCTCGCATTCCAGCCTACGCCAAGTGCGATAAGCAACTCCCGCACGCTCTGCGGTTTCTGCCTGAGTCCAGCCGAGTCCCAATCGGCGAGTTTTGATGCGCTGGCCGAGCATCTGGGTGAGTTCTCGCGGCGTGTACAACATTGGCCTTATATGGCCGGTAATATGAGAATGGGCAAGTCAAACGTCCAAATGAGGCCGATTGACTGTGAGGCCGCGTTGCCGAAGATGCCGATGCTCGTGACCGATCTCGACGGATTCCTAACGGTTAGACCGCTCCGATCCTAATCTGGCCAGCAGCTTTGGGGCCAGACATCATTGCCAGAGTTAAAACCGCCTGTCGAAACGAGCGAGCTTCCAAACATTGCCAATATCACAATGGCCCGCGGATGTGGAGCGTGGGCCCCGCACAAGTGCGGAGAGGAGAGGAGGGGGAAGGTTTGGGTGATCAATCGGAATTGATGGAGATCCCCCATGCACCAAGATTCTCTCGCGACGGCTGCGATTACGCTGGAACCCGCTCTTGAGACGATTACGTCGCGAGCATCCTTGCTGACGCACCTGACGAATACGTCAAACACGTCGAACGGCGCCGACGTCCCGATACGCGCCGCCTTCGAAATGCTGGAATGTGCAGTGGCACTCCGCTTGCAGCGTAGCGAGATCCCCGGGCCGCCATGCCTCGAGGCGTTGCTGACGTTGTGCAGATCGCTCCCCACGCACACCGTCCGCAGCGAGCTGCAGGTGTCGCGGCAACAATTCTCCACCCCCGCACCGCTGGCGTTGTTCGCCCAGCTGCGAGCCCGGATCGGCGGCGGTGACGTTGTGCTCGAACCCAGCGCCGGGACTGGCCTGCTCGCTACCGAAGCGCTGCGGACCGGAGCGACGTTGTTCCTCAACGAACTCGAGCCGGGGCGCCGCGACCGCCTCGCGGCCCTGCACCCGAATGCAACGGTCTCAGGCCACGACGGCGCCCAGATCGACCGGCTGTGGACGGGCCGGCTGCCAACCATCGTCGTGATGAATCCACCGTTCTCACGCGACGCCGACGGCTACGAAGACAGCTTCACCGCTTTGCGGCACCTGAAGGCGGCATTGAGAATGTTGGTTCCGGGGGGACGCCTGGTTGCGATCCTGCCCGACTGGATCGACCGCGACGGCAAGAATGCCGCCTCGCTTGCGGCGGTGATGCACGGATCCTCGATCGTCGAACGGTACGCGCTTGGCCAGGGATGCTTCTCCAAACACGGCACCGGCGTTGCCACGATCATGCTCGTGATCGACAAGGCGCCGGGTCTTGCGTGCGCGCATAATGTCCAGATCGACGCCCTTGTCTCACTGCTCGATCAGCCACCTCCGCCGCCACGCCAAATCCTGGGTAACGCGGGCAAGGACTGTCCGGGGCCGAAGGCGGTGTTTTCCGGTTTTGGCCGCAAAACCGGTGGTCCGCCGCGGCCGCAACCCAGCGCAGCATCGCGCTCGATCGCGGTTGCCGAAGTCGCCTACGAGGCGCTGAACATTCCCGCGGCGCTCGGCGAGCAAGTCGGCGAGTACCTGCCCTATCGTCCGAGCCGGCTGATCTTCAACGACGCCGGCGAACACCCCACAGCACTGGTCGAGAGTATTGCGATGGGATCGGTGGCGGCGCCGCGGCCAACCTATCACCCGCTGTTGCCCCGCTTCGCGGTCGAAAACCGCGTGCTATCCGCCGCCCAGCTCGAAACCGTGGTCTATGCGGGCCAGTCGCACAACGAATGGATCGCCAGCACCGCTCCCAAAAACCCCGACGGAAACGGCGGCATCCAGCAGGTGCGCAAAGGCTATTTCCTGGGGGATGGCACTGGGGCGGGGAAGGGGAGGCAGATCGCGGCCGTCGTCCTCGACAACTGGCTGCGCGGCCGCCGCAAGCACGCATGGATATCCAGGAACGCCACGCTGCTCGAAGATGCCCGGCGCGACTGGACCGCGATCGGCGGCGTCGGCGCCGATATCCAGCCCTTGAGCAACTGGCCGCTGGGCCGCCCGATCGGGATGGGCGAAGGTGTGTTGTTCGCCCCTTACGCCACGCTGCGCTCTCAGCGCGAGACCGACAGCCGGCTGGCGCAGATTCTCGCCTGGGCCGGCGAGGACTTCGACGGCGTGATCGCGTTCGACGAAGCCCACGCCATGGGCGGCGTGGCCGGCGGCGAGACCTCCCGCGGCAAGTCGAAAGGCTCGGAGCAAGGCATCGCCGGCGTGACGCTGCAGGACAAGTTGCCGGGCGCGCGCGTGCTCTACGCATCGGCGACGGGCGCATCGAGCGTCACCAACCTGGCTTACGCGGTCAGGCTTGGCTTGTGGGGTCCAGAGACCGATTTTCCGACCCGCGAACTGTTCATCAGCGAAATTGCGGTCGGCGGGATAGCCGCGATGGAAGTCGTCGCCCGCGATCTCAAATCCATGGGGCTCTACACCGCGCGCGCGCTGAGCTTTGGCGGGGTCGAATATGAGATGCTCGAACACCCGCTGTCGGCCGACCAGATCGCCACCTATGACCGCTACGCCGAGGCCTGGAGCATCATTCACCAGAATATGGAAGCCGCGCTCGAAGCGACCAATGTCATCGATGCCGTCTCGGGGGATACGCTCAATGCGGGCGCGAAAGGCGCGGCGCGGTCACGGTTCGAAAGCGTCAAGCAGCGCTTCTTCCAGCAGCTGCTGATGTCGATGAAACTGCCAAGCCTGTTCCCCGCTATCGATGGGCATATCGCCGACGACATGGCCTGCGTCATTCAGTTGGTATCGACGGGCGAAGCCATGCTCGACCGCCGCCTGGCCGATCGCGACGAAGACGACAGCGACGACGATATAGATCTCAGTCCGCGCGAATACGTCTTATCTGGATCTCCGGATAAGACGTATTCTTTGCAGTCCGCCGTTATGCGGAGTGAAGGGTCCTGAGGCGCGGATTTGCGTCGATTGGTCATGATTTTGCTCCGGATAATTGTTGGTGTGCAGGTCGGTCGTTGA
>JBGSYU010000305.1:0-5685 GCA_041750715.1 Lacipirellula sp. | reverse complement strand
CGACCGTCGGATCCTCGTGGATCGCCGCAAGATGCTTGCGGCTGATACGGCAATGGACCGTCGCCTCGTCGCCGGTGAACGTCCGGCTGAGGACCTCGCCATACTTCGCCAGGTACGCCAGCAGGCGGCCGTTGCTCACGTCGAAGCGAATCTCCAAGTCGAGAAAGTCTTGACTCAGCGCGTCGCTCACCGTCGCGGCGAGCCGCGAGAGGCCGTCGCCGGTCTTAGCGCTGATGCTCACCGCGGAGGGGTACAATTGGCGAATCGACTCCAGACGCGTCGGGTCGTCGACCCGGTCGACCTTGTTCAGAGCGAGCAGCGCGTCTTTTTCCTCGATGCCCAGTTCGCGGAGCACTTCGTAGACGGCCGAGATTTGGTCGAGCGCCGCGGGGCTGCTCGCGTCGGCGACGTGGATCAAGAGATCGGCCTGCCGGGCCTCTTCGAGCGTGGCCTTGAAGCTCGCCACCAAATGATGCGGCAGATCGCGGATGAAGCCGACCGTGTCGCTGAGCAGCACCGGGCCCCAGCCGGGCAACTGCCAACGGCGGGTGCGCGTGTCGAGCGTGGCGAACAGCTTGTCCTCGGCCAGCACCTCGGATCCGGTGAGGGCGTTCATCAGCGTGCTCTTGCCGGCGTTGGTGTAGCCGACGATCGAAACGGTCATCCGATCGCCGCGGCCGGCGACCTCGCGTTCCTTGCGCTTCTGCACGACTTCCAAATCGCGGCGCAGGTCGCGGATGCGGCGCTCGGCGAGGCGGCGGTCGGTCTCAAGCTGCTTTTCGCCAGGGCCGCGCATGCCGACGCCCATCTTCATGCGCGACAAGTGGTTCCACATGCCCTTAAGCCGCGGCAGCGAATATTCGAGCTGGGCGAGCTCGACGGCCAGCCGGGCTTCGTGCGTCTGGGCGCGGCTGGAGAAGATATCGAGAATGACCTCGGTGCGGTCGAGGACTTTGACTTTGAGGGTCTCTTCGAGATTGCGGATCTGCGCCGGCGAGAGGTCGTTGTCGAAGATCACCACGTCGGCGTCGGTCGCATCGACGACTAGCTTCAACTCTTCAACCTTGCCGTGGCCGATGTAGGTCGCCGCGGCGGGGGCGTGGCGCTTTTGAGTGAGCCGGCCCACCACGGCGGCGCCGGCCGTTTCGACCAGGCCGGTCAGCTCATCCAGCGGGTCGCCGTGACAGGAATGTTCCGGAAGCTGGACGCCCACCAGGACGGCGGACTCGCTCTCGACGCTCTGTTTACGGTCGCGTGTCGTCACTTGTGGGATTGGGCTCCTTGTGCGGATGGTGGTAATGAAACCTAGCGTACTGGAAAACTAGCGGACTGCGCCGGCTCTGGGACTATTATACCTCGCTAGAGCGATGCGACGTAGGTCGGGTTCGCGCGGATAATTGGGGCGCCGGGGTCGGGACGACCCGGCTCGCTTGCCAAGGGGGCATTATATTTGCGACTGGTCGCCCCACGCGGCGAAGACCGCATCTTCGGCGGCGCCGTCGGAACCGCCGTCGACCTCCGCCAACAGCGATTCGAAATCGTTCTCGCCCTCCAGGATGGAGTACCCGCTCGTCGCGATCGACGCTAGCGCCGCAGCCACCGGACTGTCGACGGCGCCGAGGTTGGCGGACTCCTGCGAGCGGTACGCTTTTTCGGTCGCAGCCGGCAGGGCAAACGACCCCGGCACGCCCAAGGAGGCAAGCGGAGAAAAATCGAGGGAAGGCGGCGACGATGGGCCATCGCTTTCGGCTGCCGCCGATTCAACCGCGGCGCCGACGAAGAGAACTCCACTGGACGAGCCGGCAGCCGCGGCGGTAATTCCCGACGTGGAACCAGCGCCGAAGTCGTTCCGCCACGCGGCCAAATCCAAACCGGTGACGGCGCCGTCGCTGTCGGCGTCGCCCTGCGCCTTGGTCGCGTTAGGCGCGCGTCCGAGATTTCGCTGCCACGTCAAAAAGTCGCCGCCGTCGACGTCGTTATCGCCGTCGAAATCGGCCTGCACGGGCGTCGTAAAGTTCGACTCGTAGGCGCCGACGTCGATCCGTCCCTGCAATAAACCGTTCAGGAAAACGCGATCGTTCCCGCGCTGGTCCGTCTCGAGGGACGGAGTGAAGCTAAGGGAATTGAAGACAGGGTCGCCCGCGTTGACCGCGAAGCTATTGGACTTCAATGCATGCGTGAGCAGTTCGAAGACGACGTTCGAGGGAGCGCCATTGTCGGCCAGCGGCTCGAGGCCCGGGTCGAGAACGCCCCGCTTGTCGGTCGCCAAATTAAAAATCGCGCTGGAATTTCCGGCGCCGACGAGGTTGAAGCCCAGCGATTGGAATGAGTTGGCCAAGGAGCCTTCGACGGAATCGACGTCGGTCCGCCCGCCGCCGACCACTCCGACGTTGCCGGCGACGATCGACGACTGCACGGTCGTCAGCGTCGTGCCCGCGTTGCCGAAGCTGGCCACGCCGGAGCCCGTATTCACGGCCGAGGTGGAATTGTTGGTAATCGTGCTGTGCTTTATATCGGTGCGGCCGTCGGCGTTGAAGACGCCGCCGCCGCGGAGGCCCGCCGAGTTTCCGGAGATCGTCGAATTGAGAATCAGCGTCGACTGGCTAGCGCCTCCAGCGAGGAGGTTGGTGTCGCTGTAGACGCCGCCGCCCCTGGCTTGCACATGATTCGCCTGGTTGCCGGAGACGGTGCTTCCGCGAACGGTGAGCACGCCGCCGTTGTTCCAGATGCCGCCGCCGTGGCTGGCGCTGCCGACGACGACGTTGGCTCGGACGCTGGTGGCGTCGATGACGGCGGAGCCACCGAAAAGGGCGATGCCGCCGCCGGAGGATTGCGAACCGAAGGTGTTGTTCTCGCTGACGATCGATCGATTCACGTTAAGCGTGCTATTGACGCCGGCGATGCCGCCGCCTTCGGAGTTCACGCCGGTGGTTCGATTGCCGCTCACGACCGTGTCGTTCAGCGTGACGACGCTGGCGTCGCTGAAGTAGAGGCCGCCGCCGTCGGAGGAACCGGCTTGAGTGATATTGCCGGTGATGGTGCTGAAGTTTTGCGAGGTGAAGATCGCGTTTTTCAGCGCGATGGCGCCGCCGTCGCTGGTGCTCATCGTCGTCGAATTGCCCGCGACGGTCGTATCGTCGATGATTAGCGCCGCATCGAGGACGTAAATGGCGCCGCCGTCGGCGTTTACATCGTTGGTCGAATTGCCGGTGAGCAGGACGGTGGTCAGCGACAAGGTGGGCCGATTGTTCGCATTGGAACCCGTGCCGTCCTGAAACAGGGCGCCGCCGTGCAGGCCGGTCTGGTCGACGGCGGGGAAGCCGAGGGTCGTTTCATCGGGGTCGTAGGTGCGGTTGTCGATGAAGGTCGCATCGCTGATCGAGAGGTTCTCGCGGCTGTAAAAAACGCCGCCGCCTTGCGAGGAACGGGCACGGCGAAACGTGATGCCCGCGTTTCCGGGGCTATCGATGCGGAAGACGACGTTCAGGTGGTTCGTCGCGTTGCCGTCGTCTACGGTGAACATCCGCGAACCAATGATCGTCTGCGACGGGTTATCGAGCGCAAAGCCGTCGATGGTGAGCGGGTCGCCCGAGGCCATCGGGTCGCCCGACTCCCATTCGACGATCACCGAACCCGTGATACGAATGTCCGCGGGCGTGCCGGGGGCGAGAAACCCGGCGCCGAGAAAAATCACTGGATTGGTTAGCGCGAGTAGGGATGGAGCGAACCGGATAATGTCGTCGAACGGATTGCCGTTCGCCAGGGCGATGGCTTCGCGCAGCGAGAGGTTGCCCGCGGTAACGACGCCGTCGTTTTCATCGCTCAGGGTGGAAACGCGAAAGATCGTGCCTTGCAATTCGTAGGCGCCAATGTCGATCGGACCTTTACCGGCGCGGGTGACTCCCGGCACGTCGACGATGCGTACAAATTCCGCCACGCCGCGGCCATCGAGCGCGGGCGGGGTTGGCGGGGCGGGGTCGCCGGCGTCGATTACGGGGCTGATCTGGCCAGTCACCAGGTTGTAAATCGGCCGATGGGTTTCGACGAGGCCGCCGGTATTGGCGAGCGGCTCGAGCATCGGATTGAGTTGGTTGATTTGATCGCCCGGCTTGTTGAAGGCGCTCGTGGCGTTGCCGTTGCCGATGAAGTTGTAACCGCGCGATAAGTAATTCGCCGCCGTGGCTCCGGTGAAGAAGAACACATCGTTGCTGATATTGCCCGAGACGATGGTCGAGCGGACGTCGATGGTCGACCCCGCGCCTTGGGCGCCGATGCCGCTGCCGAGGGTCGAGGAGGCGTTATTGAGCGTGATGGTGCCGTACTCGACCCGCACGATGCTGCCGTTGCTGTAGATTCCCCCGCCGCGGTTGCCGGCGAGGTTTGAAGAAATCGTGGAATTGGTCAAGGAAACGCTGCTGGAGGCTCCCGTGATGTAAATCGCGCCGCCGTTGTCGCCGGCGCGATTGTTGTTAAACGTCGAACCATCGACGTTGACGATGGCGTCGCCGGTGATAAACAGGGCCCCGCCGTCGTCGGTCGCGTTGTTTCCTTTGAATGTGACGCCTGTCAGGTCGAGATTTTCCCGCGTGAAGATGCCGCCGCCCTGGCCGATGATGTCGGCGCCCATAATGGTTAAATTGCTGATGACCACTTGCAGAAAGTTGGTCGAATCGCCGTCGTCGATATTGAACACGCGCGTCCCGGTCCCATCTTGCGTGGTGGGATCGGTATCCGTGCCGACGGCGTCGATTTCGAGGACGAAACCCTCGGGGCCTTCGATCGTTAAATCCCTGGTGATATTCAGCGCTCCCAGCATTCGACTGAGCACGATGGTGGGCGCCGGCGAGTCGTTGAAATCCTCGTCCTCGAGGAGATCGACGGTGTTCAGATTGGGCGAGAACCGCACGAGGTCAGGACCGGGATTCTTCGCGGCAAAGCTAATCGCTTCGCGAAGCGAGAAGTCGCCGGGGCCTTCGTAGCTTTGGATGGTGAAGACCGGCGACCCGGCGATGAACTCCAGCGTGTAGATTTCCGTGAATATCAGGTCCGACTCGTCGACGAGGGTGTCGACGACGAACACGCCGGATTGCATTTCAATGGCGCCAATGTCGACGGTCGGCGTGCCGCTCAGGGTAAAATCGAAGACGCGCGTGAAATGTCGCCCGCGCTGCTCGAATAAGCCGCCGGCGAACGCGGGATCGCCCATGTCGATGGCGGGGCTGGTGGGTTGCAACAGGTACGCGTTGGTCGAACCGCCGTAGTCCAGAAGGAGCGGGAGGCCCGTCATCGGGTTGGAAATAAACAGCGGATTGCTGGCGGGGCCGACCATGTCGTTGGTAGCCGCGGTGAACGCCTGGTCGTCGACAGGCACGGTCGCCGGCGGAATGGGCGGGTCCGCTTCGGGGACTGTCGTGTTACCCGTGCCGACGATGTTGAACCCGCGGCTGGTGACGGACGGATTTAACCGCAGGGCTGGCGTGTCAGCGGTCATGCCGACTCGATCGAAGTCGGTGCCCGCATTGCCGAAGATGATCGAGGAATAGGCGGTGGTGAATACGGTCGGAGCCGGGTGCTCCGGGGGCGGCACGGTCGGCGGCATCGTTGGCGCCGCCGCGGGCGTGTTGCCATAGCTCGCAACGCCGCCGCCCATGTTCGGCATAGCGCCGGCGCTGTTCTGAGTGATGG
>JBGSYU010000304.1:0-4144 GCA_041750715.1 Lacipirellula sp. | reverse complement strand
CGCCGTCGCGCTCTCGCAGCCCGCGCAGATACTGCCATAAGTCGCTGCGGGCGGCCGGGTCGAGGCCGGTGCTGGGCTCGTCGAGGAGCAACAGCCGGGGACGATGGAGCATGCACTTGGCCAGTTCGACGCGACGCCGCATGCCGCCGGAGAGGGTTTCGACCAGGTCCTTCGCCCGGTCGTCGAGGCCGACGGCGGCGAGCAGCTCGGCCTTCCGCGCCGCGAGCTCCTTGGACGGCAAGCCGTACAACCTGCCTTGATGATGCAGGTTCTCGTCTACGGTGAGCTTCTTGTCGAGACTGGGCGACTGGAAAACCACGCCCATCTGGCGGCGGACGGCGGTCGTGCCCTGGCGTAGGTCGTGGCCGAGGATCGAGACCTCGCCTTGCTGAAGCGGGATGAGCGTCGAGAGGACGCGAAAGAGCGTCGTCTTGCCGCTGCCGTTGGGGCCGAGAAAGGCAAAGACTTCGCCTTCAGCAATTTCGAGCGAGAGATCGTCGACGGCGGGCCGCTGGCCGTAGCGGTGGGAGACGTGATGGGCGGAGATGGCGGCGGGCATGACGGCTTTCGTCGCGTAGTTAGCCCCCGGTCAGTGACCGGGGGCTAAATGGTCGATCGCGGCGTCGTGCCTCATTCGCCGACGGGGTGTTCGGCCGGCTTCAATGCCGTGCCGGGTTTGCCGGCGGCTTCGCGCTCGCGTTGTTCGGCGGCGTGGATCAGCCGTTCGTGCGAGGCGTGTCGCATCCGGAGACCGACGTCGGGGATGAGGGCCAAGATTAGCAAGAGCGACATCATGCTCGCGGGCACGGTGACGACCCACTTCCAGTTGGCTTCCCACTTCAGGTGCATAAAAAACATGATCACCAGCATCGCCTTCGTGCAGGAGACGGCCATCATCCACAGCCGCTTGATGGCGACGTTGTCGCCGAACGGCCAGAACGGGGTGTACGTCCAGTACGAGCAGGCGGTGAGAAAGACCAGGGCGAGCGCGACCATCAGGTAGACGCCGACGCCGCCGTGGCTGTGATCGTCGTGGGCGGCATGGGCGTGGGCGCCGTGATCTTGCAGTGCGTCGTGGGCGGCGTGGGACATTGTTCGGTGCGCTCCGGCGGGCTGTTAGCCCGCGGCTATTCATTATTAGAACAGGTAGAGAATTGGGAACAGGAAAATCCATACGAGGTCGACGAAGTGCCAGTAGAGGCCGACGTTCTCGATGAGGCCTGCCCTGGCGACGCCAAGCGTCTTGGGCATCAACAACGCGAAGGCGATCAAGCCGACGATGACGTGGACGGCGTGGAACCCAGTGACCAGAAAGTACGTGCTGGCCCAAAGATTGCCTCCGGGGATCATGATCGGCAGCTTGAGCCAAGGGTGGTCGTCGTTCAGACCGACGTCATGACCGGGTTCATGGCTGGCGTCGTCGGAGTGGCTTTCGGCCGCGACCAGCGTGAGTTGCGGAGGTTCGATGAACGCCGCCTTGACGGCCTCCTCTTCAAGCTGGTCGTCTTCTTCTTCGTACGCATCCGCGTCGAACGGGTCGGCGCCGTGATCTTGAACGCTCGCCCGCGGATAAATCTTATCGGCAAGTTGCAGCAGCAGGATGCGACCCGTGGGCGAATTGGGCTCGTCGCGTAACGCCTTCTCGGCGGCGTCTAACTCGATCGTCACCTCGTCGACCACGGCGAGCCGCGACTCCTGCTCGGTCGTGCGCTTCTTAACGGACAAGAGCGGCGTCTTCAGTTCCGCCAGTCGCAGGCGGACCGCGGAGGCGTAGTTCACGTCCGCCTTTTCCCAAATGGGACTGTGCGGCAGCGCGGGGTAAATCTGATGCGAGAACTTCGCCTTGTATTCGAATCCCTTCACGCCGAGGAACACTGATCCGAGGACGAACGTGAGGATGATCCAACCCTTAGCCGTGGCGGCGTTGTTCCGCTTGGCGGCTTCCAGGGCCAACACCACCGTGATGCTGGAGCCAATCAGCACGGCCGTATTAATGGCGCCCAGGTATTCGACTAAATGAACGTCGTGCGTACTGGGCCACGCGGGGGCGCCGAAGCGGAGAACGATGTACGCGCCGATAAGGCCGGCGAAAAACATGATCTCAGTCGAGAGGAACAGCCACAGGAACAACTTGCCGTTGGGAATCGGCATGGCGGGCTGGTACTCGAGGCCCGATTGGTGGCCGTGGGTGGGGGGGTGGTCGGTCATAAGAAAATTGCAAATTGGGAATTTCAAATTGAAAATTGCAAATTGAATTGCGAATTGGCTACATCGATACCATCAGTTGCAGGGCCATCCATGCGGGTAGGTAAATGAGCGTGGCGCGAAGGAGCAGCCGGGCGGAACGTTCGTCGCGCTGGAGGGCGAAGCGAATCGCCAGCGCCAGTTGCACGGCCCCCAGCGCGGTGGCCCACAGGGCGTACACCATGGGGCTGCCGCTGGTGGGTTGAACCGCGGGGATCAAGCTCACGGGGATCAGTAAGGCGGCGCCGGTGACGGCTTGCACGCCGGCGCGGACGCCGCTCGGATCGACGACGGTGAGCATGCGGTGGCCGGCGATCGTATAGTCGTGGCGGTAGAGCCACGCGATGGCCATAAAGTGCGGAAACTGCCAAAGAAACAGCACGCCCGCGAGCGACAACGCAGTGAGATTCAGCGGCGTGCCGGTTGCGGTCCAGCCCATGAGAATGGGGATGGCCCCGGCGACGGCGCCGACGGTCGTGTTCGCGGGCGATCGCATCTTGAGCGGGGTGTAGATCATGACGTACAGCACCCAACTGGCCAGCCCGAGGCCTGCCGTCGTGAGATTGACCTTCGCGGCGAGCCAGGTGACGCCGACGAGGAGCGTGACGGCCGACAGCACGATCGCTTCCATGCTGGTCACGCGGCCGGCCGGAAGCGGGCGGTTGGCGGTGCGGCGCATGCGGGCATCGACGCGCCGTTCGAGCCACTGATTGGCAATACTTGCACTTGATGCGACCAGGGCGGTCGCGGCCAGGGCGTGGAGCACGGCGCCGACGTTGAGCGTGTGCCTGGCGGCAAGACAGGCGGCGGCGGCGGCGACGATCAGCTCGAGGACGACGATGCGGGGCTTGGTGAGCTCGAGGTAATCGCTAAGCCGCGAAACGACGGCGCCGACGGCCGAGTCGAGACCGGTGACGCGGCGCTCGAAGGAGCTGGTCTTGGCGACGGCGCGCGAGGGGTTCAAGCGGCTCATGCCATCGCCCCCGCGAGGTGAATTCCCTTGAGGCGGCTGGCAGGCGTTGAGACGCCAATTCTCCGGGCGACTTGCAACGCGAGCACCACGCACAACGCGACGATCAGCGAGCCGACGGCGCCGTGGGCGGTGATGATCGCAGCGCTAATGCTTCCTGAAGCCCGATTGAAGTGACCCGTTTCGCCGATCAGGCCGGTGGCCCACTGCGGCATGCCGTACTTGAGCATCCAAGTCGAAAAGCCTAACAGCAATTGCATGCCGATGAGCAGTGCGAGGCTCGCCGAAAGTTTGCGGCTGACTCTGCCCCAGAAGCATTTGTGGGCGAGCAGCAGCACATGAAACGCAACGGCGATCGCCAAAATCACATGGAAGTAAACGGCGACTTGGAAGATATTCGCGGCGCTTTCGGTGAGCATCAGCGGGCTGTGGCGGACGACGGCGCCGACGACTAGTTGAAGGTACGCGAGGATTGCGGTGAGGATGGTCAGGCGAAGGAGCTTGGAGGACGCTAAGCCGCAAGCGGCGGGTTCTTGCCATCGAGGGGACGTGACGGCGACCATGGCCGAGGCGGCGGCGAAGAATAGGGGGCCGGTGCAACCATGGATCAGGGCGAGCATTTGCTCGTCCAGCAAGACGCGCATCCCGCCGAGGATGCCTTGAGCGATCACACCCAAGAGTAGGGCGACGCCGAACCAGCGGACCCATCGGCGCGGCTCGGCGATGTACAGCGAAATCAGCAGCGCCATCGTGAGAAATCCCGCCAGCATGCCGAGCAACCGGTGCCCATGCTCGATGAACTTATCGCCGGCGGAGCTCAGCCAGGGATAGAGCGGCATGAAGACGCCGTCGGAAGTGAGCCAATCCTTAAACGCCATCCCCGAACCGGTCGCCGTCACGAATCCGCCCCACCAAATGAGCGGAAACGTC
>JBGSYU010000303.1:0-9128 GCA_041750715.1 Lacipirellula sp. | reverse complement strand
GTAGTCTTGGGCCAGATTACTTCGCCGGTGTGTGGGTTCTTGATTCCGTGATAAAGGTTTGGCCGTTCTTCGGTGCTCTTGTTGCAAGTATAAGTTGCTGAATTCCACGGCCCCCGAGGGTCATTGTCTGGATTGCGGTAGTTTGTAAGTTGTTCCGAGGTGCGCTTAAGCCGGTGGGGCCGCCACACACTTTTGCTTCTCGCGTACACCACAACGTACTCATGGTCGGTGCTGAAGAATCTCGCGTCGTTCGCCGGGGATACTCGTTTCTGCCAAGTCAGAATTGAGACCAGATTCTGCGCGCCGAATATCTCGTCCGTTACATGCTTCAGTGAGGCAACTTCGTTATCGTCAATGCTGATGAAGATTGCCCCGTCATCGGTCAGGAAGTCTCGCAAGAGCGCCAATCGCGGGTACATCATGCAAAGCCACTTGTCGTGGCGCGAAAGGTCTTCGCCTTCCTTGCCGACCGTTGCTTTGATCCACTGGCGAATCTCCGGACTGTTGACGTTGTCGTTATAGATCCAGTTTTCATTCCCCGTGTTGTAGGGCGGGTCGATGTAGATGCATTTCACCTTGCCGGCGTAGTAGGGGAGCAACGCTTTGAGCGCCAGCAGGTTATCCCCTTGCACCAGCAGATTGCCCGCGTCGGCGTCGCCGGCCGATAGCTCCCGGTCGCAGCGCAGCAGGTGATACCCCACCTTCCGATGATGGTTCACCACCGCCCGCTTACCGATCCAATCCAAAGTGGGCATACCGGGGGCCTTCCCGTTGGGGCGAAGAGGAAAGCCCCCAGATTACCCGCTCGCGCTGGGCTTCGACAGCCGAGACTTGCCCGCGGCCTTTAGCCGGGTAAACCGCCGGCGAAGCCGGTCCAATCGACTGCTGCCGCGGCGGCGGCCGCCAAACCGGGGTTGATGGGGCTTCCCGCGCACCCAGTGCGCCGCCTTCTGCGCCGCGTTCGCCCGCGCCAATCGAATTCCCCCCCCGTTTCGCGGGGGCGTTCCATTCCGGCCCGCGGCCCTTGCTTTCGCGGTCGCGAAACCCAGTGAACCAATTCACAGGCCGATAGCGACGCTCATGCCACGTCGATCAGCGATCGGGGAGCAGACCACGGCGAAGGAACGCCCGATCTGGGAGGCAAGCAGACGACTTCGTCGTTCACCGACCTGGTGGTCGCACAAGTGACCGAAAGCTGATAACGTCTCGATTAGAACCCAATTCTACGGACGACGCGTGAAGATCACCGCAGGGAGCTCCGCGATACGGCGTTCCGGTGCGTGCGGCGCCGCCCCGAACTGGATTCCTAGTCCCCAGGAGTAATAAACGATGACCACGGTCGCCGCTGCAGTGCCCAAAACAGTCAATAACCGCGATCTTGTCGCCTGGTTCGACGAGATGGTCACGCTCTGCCAACCCGATTCGGTCCATTGGTGCGACGGATCGCAAGAAGAGTATGACCGTTTGTGCGATGCCATGGTTGAGAGCGGCACGTTTATCCGCCTCAACCCCGAGAAGCGGCCCAATTCGTTCTTGGCTCGCAGTCACGAAAGCGATGTGGCGCGCGTCGAAGACCGCACTTACATCTGCTCGCTGGCTAAGGCCGACGGCGGACCCACTAACAACTGGATGGCGCCCCGCGAGATGAAGTCGCGGCTCACGCCAATGTTCGACGGCTGCATGCACGGCCGCACGATGTACGTCATCCCCTTCAGCATGGGTCCCATCGGCTCGCCGATTTCGCACATCGGCATTCAGATCACCGATTCGCCGTATGCGGTCGCCAACATGCGGATCATGACCCGCATGGGCTCCGCGGTGCTCGAGGCGCTGGGAGACGGCGAGTTCGTCAAATGCCTGCACTCGGTCGGTGCACCGCTTGAGCCCGGCCGGAAAGACGCCGCCTGGCCCTGTGCGACGGATCCCAAAAACAAGTACATCGTCCACTTCCCCGAAGAGCGAACCATTTGGAGCTATGGGTCCGGTTACGGCGGCAACGCATTGCTAGGAAAGAAGTGCTTCGCGTTGCGGATTGCTTCGGTGCTGGCCCGCGAACAAGGCTGGCTCGCCGAGCACATGCTCATTACCGGCGTGAAGAATCCCGACGGCGAGAAAACCTACGTCGCCGCCGCCTTCCCCAGCGCCTGCGGCAAGACTAACTTCGCGATGTTGATTCCCCCGAAGGAATTTCAAGATGAAGGTTGGGAAGTCACCTGCGTCGGCGACGACATCGCTTGGATCAAGCCGGGTGAGGATGGCAAGATCTACGCCATCAATCCCGAGGCGGGGTTCTTCGGCGTGGCTCCGGGGACGAACTACAAGTCGAACCCCAACGCGATGGAATCGATTCGCGAGAATACCATCTTTACCAATGTGGCCCTCACCGACGATGGCGACGTCTGGTGGGAAGGCATGACCGACAACCCCCCAGCGCACCTCATCGACTGGAAGGGCAACGACTGGACGCCCGGCGGCGCCGAGAAGGCCGCGCACGCCAACTCGCGCTTTACGGCCCCGCTATCGCAGTGTCCGTGTGCCGACCCCGAGTACGACAACCCCAACGGCGTGCCGATTTCGGCGTTTATCTTCGGCGGCCGGCGCAGCACGGTACTGCCGCTGGTGTACCAATCGTTCAATTGGGCATTCGGCGTTTATACCGGTGCGACGATGGGTTCGGAAATGACTGCCGCGGCGTTCGGCAAGCAAGGCCAGGTTCGCCGCGACCCGTTCGCGATGCTGCCCTTCTGCGGCTACCACATGGGCGATTACTTCGGCCACTGGCTCAACTTTGGCCGCAAGCTGCCCAATCCGCCGCGAATCTTCAACGTCAACTGGTTCCGCAAGGACGCGGACGGCAAATTCCTTTGGCCGGGATTCGGCGAGAACATGCGGATTCTCAAGTGGATTGTCGGCCGGTCGAAGGGCAAGGCGGCAAGCATCGAAGGCCCGCTGGGATGGATGCCCCAATACAAGGAAATCGACTGGCGTGGACTGGATTTCTCGGAGGAGCAGTTCGAGCAACTGATGAGCGTCCAACGGCAAGAGTGGATGCAAGAAATCGCCTCGCACGACGAGCTCTTCTTCAAGCTCTACGATCGCCTGCCGAAAGAGTTCACATTCATCCGCGAACTATTGCTCTCGGGCTTATGGCGGTCGCCCGAGCATTGGGACATGACGAAATAAATGAGGGCCTCCGGGAATTCAAAATGAGAGCCTCCGGCTTCGCCGGGGACCGAGGTGAGACGGAGCGTCCGCTCTCGAACGGTCCCCCGGCATAGCAGGGGGCTTTCAAGGGAACGAATTATCGGACGCCCTCAACTAAATAGCGACATGGTTGCGTTGATCGCGAACGCCCGTAGGGTTCACGCGGCGGCGCCCGCCATTTGGCGGCACTCGTCGGCGCAGCGCTCGCATTCGTCCGCGCAGCGCTGGCAGTGATCGGCTTTGTGCTTTCGGCACTCGGCGCCGCAGGCGTCGCAAATCTCGGCGCACATGCGGCAGACCTCCTGCATGAATTGCGATCCGCGGCTCATGTAAGCCGCCGCCGACCAGCATGCGTCTGCGCAATCTTTGTCTAGGCGAATACACGCCGCCATCATGGCGACGTCCTTCTCGCTGAGGCACGCATCGGCGCAATGCTCGCATTCCCGGGCGCAGCGAACGCAAGCCTCGATACATGATTGATGTTCTCGATGGGCCATCACTGTGCTCCTCCTAAAAAACGGCGGTGACAAAACTCTATTGGCAGCGGGTTAGCACGTCCGCTGTTGGGGCAAATTATGGTTCATTCGGCGGAAGCGTCCTTTTTCGTAACTCGTCACCTTATTTGTGGTTCCGCTGATGGATTTTTTAGGCATGGCTCCGGTGTCCAAGGGGGCTCCAATAAGCAGCCCCTGGTGACCATCGCCACCAGGGGCCTGGATGCACCTTTGGCGCACCGTCGGCCCGGATATCCCTTGTCAGGTTGCTTCCCAGCAGAGCCTGACTCCGTTTCTCCGGGCAGCCCCAGCGTAGCAGGGAATTGCCGATCGTTCCAACTTCCTTTGGACACCGGAGTTATGCCTCGAAAATCCAACTTAACCTAACAAAGTACGCTTTAACCGGATGAACCATATTTATGCGTAGCTGGGGCACATGAGACTCTGCTTTGCGAATCCGCGTCGATATTCCCCCCGTATTCGTCATCGTCGGATTACCTCCTTGGGGTATACGCGCTCGCGGAACGTGTGAAACGCGTTCGGGCCGATCTTACCGAACGCTGTCGGTCGGCCAGCCTGTGCCTCCAAACCCCGCACCTCCAATCCTCCCGCCGTAGACTCAGAGCTTTGCCGCGCTCATCGATCGTGACTAGGGGCTTAGAACCGCACCAAGGGGCGAGGCGCCGACAGTTCGTTCCAATTCCGCCAGACGTTGTTGGTAATTCGCCATAGCTTCGTAATAGCGGTCCTGCAGCGAGAGTAGTTGCCGCTGCGATTCCACGAGCCGTAGGAAATCGAGACGACCGGCGAGGTAGCTAGCTCGCGCCGCGTCGATGCTGTGCCGCGCCGTGGGCAGAATGCTTGCCTCGTAGACTTTCAGCGTATCCTGACTCTCCTCGACGCGGCGATAAGTTTGCTCGACCTCGAAGGCAATCTCCACAGTTTTAGCATCGAAGTCGGCCTGTTCCTTGGCGATCCTGGCCCGGGCCTCGGCGACGGCAGCCCAGCGCTTCTGTTTATAGAGGGGCACGTTCAGGTTCATGCCGACCATCGGCCGCAACGGCTCTTCCTGCCAAAAGGCATCGTACCGGCTTACGAATTCCAGGTCTGGGTAGAACTCTTTGCCAGCCAGGGCGACGGCGTAACGCTCGGCCCGAATACGAGCCGACTGTGCAGCAAGCTCCGGGCGTTGAGCGATTGCCAAGCCTCGGAGATCCTCCGCCGACAGCAGCGAGTCGGCGGTTGGTAATGTCATGGGCGGCGGCGGAAGCGGTCCATCCGGCGCAACGAGCAGCAAGGTGTTGAGTCGTGCCCGCGCGACTCGTTCCTGTCGCGTTAATTCCAGAAGCCGGCGCTGTAGATCAGCTAATTCGACGTCGGCCAGCAGCACATCCTGTTGTTCGACGGTGGCCGCCTCGTATCGGGACTTGGCAATCTCGCGAAAGTCCTGCAACAGGCCGGTCGATTCCGCCAGCACGGCGAGTTGCCGATGGGCTAAATAGTATTGGTAATACGCGAGTCTCGTCGCTTCGGCGATCCGCAGTCGCTGCTCGCCGACGTCATGATAAGCCGCGTTGGCCTCGGCTCTCGCGATGTCGCCGCGGAGTTGACGCTTGCCGGGCCAAGGCATTTTTTGCGAGGCCTCCAGCACGTAGGCGTCGTCGACTTGGTCGCTGCCCCAAGAACCGGGGCCAAGCATGACGCCGAACATCGGATCGTCGAGCGACACTTCCTGGGGGTAGCGCTGGGCGGCGGCCCGCCAGGCGGCCGCTGCGGCGCGGATGTCGGGGTTCACCGCCAGCACCTCGGCCACCAGCGACTCCACATCGAGTTCCGCCGACGATCGGCTTTCAGATGCCGGCAGCGGCGAGAGTATTTCTTCCGATGACTGTGCGGAGTAGGCAACGGGCTGAACCAAATGAACGTTTGAGTCCACAGGCGCCATGTCTGCGGCTGCGTCGTAGGCCGAACGCGAGCCTAGCGAACTTGCAGTCCCAGACGATTCAGCGACGATCGCTGGGACCGCCGGCCTTTCGCTCTCCGCTATCCGCGCACCGGTTGCGCCGCCCGATTGGCAACCAACCAGAGCGACCAGGAGAATAGAAGGAAAACCCGCGCAAGCGGCTCGATGGCCAGTAGGCATCGTGGCTCCAGGCAAAGGGACTTCATGGGGCAAGGCGGCGGGTTAGCAAGAAGCCCCGATCGTGCCGGGCGTACCGGCTATTCCGAAGAATCGGCGCTTTTCGGTCGGGGCGCCACCATCGAATGCCGCAGCTCCTAAGGTCGCCGAAATCGGCAAAGACGACGCTGGCGCCCTCAGGAAGCTCCCGGCGTATCCCATTCATGCATCGATCCGGCAGCCCGTTAGGCTTATCGGCAGCGTGGAAAAGCCGAGGAAATGTGCCGGCTCGCCGGTTCTCCCGGAGTGCGGTATACTTAAGGTGATGGTTTCAGCCTCCCGTCTAGTTCGATCGTTTTTCGTCGGCGTTATCGCCGCAGGCCTTTTCGGTTCAGGGGTGTGCTCGCCGCTGCTAAAGTCGAATTGTGCAATCGCCGGCGAGATTTCCGTTGGCAAGAAGCGCTGTTGCTGCGGTGACAACTGCCGCTGCGGACCCTCCTGCGGGAAGTCCTCGCAAGACGAGAACGACAAACGGCCGTCGACGGGCATCGAGCGGGACCATCGCGATCTTGGCAAGATCGACTCTTCATGTGCTCGATTCATTCGAGATTTCGTTCGCGGTTGGCCATTGGTCGACTCCAGATCGTTCGGCTCCGATCCTGTTGGCCCGCCGCAGACCCTCTTGGCGCAGCACACTTCTCTTCGAGTGTGAATCTGGCGCTACTCGTGCGCGCTTTCCTACGGGTTAGCGATCTCTCGCACGTCACCACGACAGCGTGGTTGATCGTCCGCGTTCGTCCTCCCTGTTCCAACGTATCGGTAAATTCATTCCCGTCGCTAATTAAGCGGTCGGTCGCTGGCGTCAGCAGTCAGCATAGCCCTCTGGCGTCTTTGTAAGTTGCGCCGCGGTTGACCGTCCTTACTTGAAGCCGCGATCGGTTCTGCGAACAGTTGCCATCAAACATCGGCGCCAGCCGATTCGTCGAAGAAACCTTCCATGAACGAGCAATCTCCAGTCACAGCCGTTGCACAAACCGACTCCTCCGCGGGAGTCCCTTCAAGCCGATGGCAGCGCACCAAGTTTCTACTCCGCGCCATTGAAGTGCGTCTGCGGTTCATCGCACTGTTTGTGGGGATTGGTATGTTGATGGCCTACTGGACGACGATCGAAGCCTACTGGGATCGCTGGACGCGGCCCAATACGGCCGCTTCGGCCGCCGACGCCGACACCGAATTTTACTGTCCGATGCATCCCACCGTGATTCGCCCCGGTCTGGAACCCAACGGCGCCGTTCCAAGCTGCCCGATCTGCGGGATGCCGCTTTCCAAGCGGAAGAAGGGCGAGGTTGCCGAGCTTCCCGAGGGCGTCTTAACCCGCGTTCAGTTATCTCCTGAGAGAGTACAACTTGCCGGCGTGAAGACCGTGGCGGCGAGCTACATGCCGCTCGCCAAAGAAGTTCGCACGGTCGGCTACGTCCAATACGACGAGGCCCGCTTGGCAGAAATCGTTACCCGGGTGGGCGGCTATTTGGAGAAGCTGCTTATCGACAAGACGTTTGCGCACGTCGACGAAGGCCAGCCGCTGGCCGAGATTTACAGCCCTGATCTGTACAGCACTATCCAGGAACTACGGCTAGCCCAGAAGCACGGCGCGACTGACCTGGTCGCCAGCGCTCGGCAACGGCTCAAGCTACTTGGCGTCGATGACGCCGAGATCGACGAGGCGCTTGAAACGAGTGACACCGGGGCACGACTGCTCATCCGGTCTCCCCAGTCGGGCCAGGTGATTGAGAAGAACGTGGTGCAAGGCGCTTCGGTCGAGGCTGGCGCGGTGCTTTTCAAGATCGCCGACCTTTCGACTGTGTGGATTGAGGCCGACGTATACGAGCGGGATCTGCCGTTCCTGCATGAAGGTCAAGAGATTGAAGCCGTCGTCGATGCGTTGCCGGGAAAAGCGTTCGAGGGCGAGATAGCCCTCATTTATCCAGAGCTCAACGCCCAGACGCGCACCAATCGGGTGCGGGTGGCGGTCGAGAATTCAGAACTGCTGTTGCGTCCCGGGATGTTCGCGACGGTGCGAATTCGCACCCCTATGAGCGAGACCGAGCCGTTCAAAACGGTGATTGCCAAAGCTCGGCAAGGGCCCGAGACCGGGGACGATGAGGCATTGATAGCATTCCAGGACACTTGCCCTGTGACCGGAAAGAAACTCGGCAGCATGGGCGATCCGCTCAAGGTCTCCGTCGGCGATAAGCCGGTGTTCATTTGCTGCGCTGGCTGCGAGACGCCGCTGCTGGAGAATCCGGACGAGTATCTGCTCAAGCTGGCGCCGCCGCCCGATGACGCAGTGCTCAGCGTTCCCGAGCAATCCGTGATCGACACCGGGACGCAGCAAGTCGTCTATGTCGAGCGCGAGCCGGGATTGTTTGAAGGAGTCGAAGTCGTCCTGGGGCCGCGAGCAGGCGGATTCTATCCCGTCATCAGCGGTCTGGCCGCCGGCGACAGAATTGCCGCTGCGGGTTCTTTCCTGCTCGACGCCGAGACTCGACTCAACCCGGCCGCCGCGTCGGCCTACTTCGGCGCCAGCGGCAACGACGGCGGCACTTCAAATACATCAACTACACAGTCTGCTCGCTCAACGGGCAAGAAGCCCGCAAAGCCTTCGCCGGCGGCGTTGGAACAGATCAACAAGTTGCCGCCGGAGGATCGAGAGCTGGCGATCGCTCAAGCCGTCTGCCCGGTGACGGACGAACCGCTAGGTTCGATGGGACCGCCAGCGAAGGTGATGGTCGAGGGCGAGGCAGTGTTCCTCTGCTGCAAAGGCTGCGAGCGAGACGTGCGTGAAAACCCCGAGCAGGTGCTCGCAAAAGTCCGAAAGCTCCGAGGCGAAGGAAACGAACAGTCCTCAACCGCAGAGTCGCCGGCTCCATCGGGTCACCAACATTAGCAGAGAAAAGGCAGCCGTGGCACAACTGGCGGGTTAGCACTCGACTTCGGTCGAGCCGATCAGCGCCACGGCTGCCCCTTGTTTGACGATCGGCGCCTCGAATCACCATGATTGAAAAGATCATCGCCTACTCGATACGCAATCCCTTCATGGTGATTGCCGCGTCGCTGCTGCTGGCAGGGTGGGGCGTCTATGCGCTGTTCCACACCCCGATCGACGCCAGTCCCGATCTCTCCGAGAACCAAGTTATTGTATTCGCCGACTGGATGGGGCGTAGCCCGCGCGAAGTCGAAGATCAGGTCACCTACCCGCTCTCGGTGAACCTGCAAGGCTTGGCCGGGGTCAAGGCGATTCGAGCGACGTC
>JBGSYU010000302.1:0-5017 GCA_041750715.1 Lacipirellula sp. | reverse complement strand
ACGGAAGCCCGACCGAAAACATCCGATGAACAATTTCTATCGCGTAGTCGCCATCTCGTTCCGCCACAAGTTTACGGTGGCGGCCTCACTGTTCTGCTCGCTGGCGGTCGCCGTGCTGTGGGGCGGCAACATCACGGCCATTTTTCCGATCGTCGACATCGTGATGCTCAACAAGAGCATTCCGCAGTACGTGGACGAGTCGAGCGTGGAGTTTGAGACGCAGATCGCGGCGCTGTCGGGCGACATTGCCAAGCGGACCACCGCATTGCCGAAGGCGGAGGAAGGCGAGCGACCGGGCTTGCGCTCGGAACTGGCCGACCTCCAGGGCCAGCTTTCGCACAAGCAGAAGCAGCTCTCGTGGTACCAGTGGCTCAGCCCGTACGCGCATCGTTGGTTGCCGACGACGGCCTTTCGCACGCTGCTAGTCGTGTGCCTGTGGCTGATCGTCGGGACGCTGCTTAAGAGCGCCTTCCGGATCATCGGATCATATTATACGTCTCGCCTAGGGAACTTGATCCAGTTCGAACTGCGGAAAGAATTTTACCGCCGCACGCTGCGGCTGGACCTGAGCACGTTCCGCCAGACCAGTTCCGGCGATCTGATGAATCGCTTCATGGGCGACGTCGGCATCGCGGCGGTCGGCGCCCAGAACGTGTTCGGCATGGCCATTCGCGAGCCGATGAAGGTGGCAGTGTGCCTGATCGGCGCCGCGTGGGTGAGCTGGCAACTGCTGCTGCTCACCCTCATCGGCGTGCCGTTGGCGGCGTACGCCATTCAGTGGCTCGCCAAGAGCCTGAAGCGGGCCAACCGCAAGGCCATCGAGGAATTCAAATTCGTGTACGAGCGGCTGGAAGAAACCATCGGCGGGGTGAAGGTCATCAAGGCGTTCACGCAAGAATCACGAGAACGGAGCCGATTTCATCGCACTTCGAAACTAGTTTACAACCGCTCGATGCGGATCGCGATGTACGATTCGCTGGTCAGCCCCTTCACCGAGACCATCGGCATCGTCATCATCATGGCGGCCGTGTTGTCGGGCGGGTACCTGGTGCTCAACCAACAGACGCACCTGTTCGGCATTCGCATTAGCGACGAGCCGCTCACCCACGGGTGGCTGACGATGTTCTACTGCATGCTGGCCGGGGCGAGCGATCCCGGTCGCCGGCTCACCGCGGCGTTCAATTCGCTGCAACAAGGCGCCGCGGCAGCCGATCACCTCTACGAGCTCATGGACCGCGAAACGCTGGTGAAGGATCCGGCGGAGCCCAAGACGCTGCCCGAACTGTTGGGCCCGATCGAGTTTCGCGACGTGTCGTTCGCGTACAAGCCGTCGGAGCCGGTGCTGGAGCACGTCAACCTACGCGTCGAGCCGGGCGAAACGGTCGCCATCATCGGTCCGAACGGTTGCGGTAAGAGCACGCTGATGAATCTCCTGTCGCGGTTTTACGATCCCGTGGCCGGCGCGGTGACGGTGAGCGGCTACGACCTGAGAGACCTGCGTCGTCGCGACCTGTGCGACCGCATCGGTATCGTCACGCAGGAGACGCTGCTATTCGACGACACGGTGTACGAGAACATTCGCTACGGGCGCAGCTCGGCCAGCCGCGACGACGTGGTGGAAGCGGCCCGTCGCGCCCATGCCCACAAGTTCATCACCGAGCAGCTTAGCGACGGCTACAACTCGGCGGTCGGCCCCAGCGGCAACCGGCTTTCCGGCGGCCAGCGGCAGCGAGTCGCCCTGGCCCGCGCGATTCTGCGCGATCCGGACATTCTCATTCTCGACGAGGCCACCAGCCAGATCGACGTCGAGAGCGAGCGGCTGATCCACGAGGTGCTCGAAGAATTCACCCGCGGGCGAACGGCGCTGATTATCACGCATCGGCCCAGCACGCTGGAACTGGCGGACCGAATTGTGGTGATGGAAAGCGGACGAATCGTCGACGTGGGCACGTTTGGCGAGTTGGCCGATCGCTGCGACCTGTTCCGGCGGCTGTCGCATCTCGACGTTCGCGAAGTCGCGTGAGGAATAGCTGTCAGCCATCAGCTTTCAGCGATCAGCCAGAGCCCAATAGCCGCGACCTAACATGTCGCCGGGGTAGCGCAGCAGACGCCGCTCGCCGCGGGAATGTGCGTGCGCTATGATGGAAGCGTGGCCGAGCAAGCTCGGCGGCTAAATAGGCCCTTCCCCCTTCCGCCCTCCCCCTTCCATGCCCCACCCCCTCCACACGCTGCACGAGCGGCGGTTCGATGCGAACCGGTTCGTCTACCCCGTGCTCAGCCGGCGGTCGCGGGGGTTGTCGATCGGGGTGAATCTCAATCCGGATAAAGTTTGCAACTTCGATTGCATCTACTGCCAGGTCGATCGCACCCGGCAAAGCGAAACGCGGTTTGTGGAAACGGACGCCCTCGTCGCGGAATTGGACGACATGCTGGCGATGGTCGTCTCGGGCGAGGTGTACGACACCGAGAAGTTTCGTGCAACGCCCCCCGCGCTGCGGCGGTTGAACGACATCGCCTTTTCCGGCGACGGCGAGCCGACGACCTATCGCAACTTTGACGAACTAATCGGCGTGTGCGCCGAGGTCAAGCGCAAGCACGCTCTCGACGACGTGAAGCTGGTGCTGATCACCAACGCCAGCATGTTCCACCGGCCGCATGTGCAGCGCGGCCTTGAGATTCTCGACGAGAACAATGGCGAGATTTGGGCGAAGCTCGAAGCGGGGACGGCCGAGTATTTCAAGCTGGTCGATCGCACGCCGATCGCGTTTCAGCAGATTCTCGACAATATCACGGCGGCGGCGCGGGTGCGGCCGTTGGTGATTCAGGCGCTGTTCATGCGCGTCGCGGGCGAGGCGCCGTCGGCGGCGGAACTCGACGCGTTTTGCGATCGGCTCAACGAAATCACGGCGGCAGGCGGCCAGTTGAAGTTAGTGCAGGCGTACACGGTCGCCCGGCGGCCGGCGGAGGAGATTGTCAGTCCCCTCACCGACGCTGAAGTGGACGCCATCGTCGCCCTTGTGGAGAGCCGCACGGGTCTCGCGGCGGCAGCGTTTTACGGCAGTGCGGATTGGTAGCCGCGGGATAACAGTCCGCCGGAGAAGTGCGAACAGAGTCGCTTGGTAGTTCACCGGCGGGCTGTTAGCCCGCGGCTACTCGCTAGCTGTTTGTCGATTCGCCCGCGGCGATTATGCTGGGGGATTCGCCAAACCCCTCTCGGACCGCCGGCGCCACTGCTGGCCCCAGGCCGTAGCCCACGAAACTCTCGCAGAGAATACACCCAAGGTCTCAACGTTATGAAAATCGCCGTCGTTGGAACCGGCTATGTCGGGCTGGTCACGGGCACTTGCTTCGCCGATAGCGGCAACGAAGTGACGTGCGTCGACGTCAACAAAGCCAAGATCGACGCCCTCAATCGCGGCGAGATTCCGATCTACGAGCCGGGACTGGCCGAGTTGGTCGAGCACAATGTCGAGGCTCAGCGGCTGCATTTCACCATCGATCTCGCCGCCGCGGTGAAGCCGGCCGACATCGTGTACCTGGCGGTCGGCACGCCGCAGGGCGACGACGGGGCGGCGAACCTTTCGGCGCTGTGGAGCGTCGTCGAGACGATCGCCCCGCACCTGCGGGCCGACGCCGTGGTCGTCAACAAGAGCACCGTCCCGGTCGGCACCTGCGCGCGAATCTTCAGCATGCTGCGAGATTTCACCGGGCGCGACTGCGACGTGGCGTCGAACCCCGAATTCCTGAAAGAAGGCGCGGCGATCGAGGACTTCATGAAGCCCGATCGCGTCGTGGTGGGCGTGCGGCGCCCCGAAGTGGCCGACGTGCTGCATCAACTCTACGAACCGTTCTTGCGAACCGAGAAGCCGTTTCTGTCGATGTCGCCCGAGAGCGCGGAGATGACCAAGTACGTCGCCAAAGCGCTGCTGTCGACCAAGATCAGCTTCATCAACGAGATGGCGAACCTCTGCGAGCGGATGGGCGGCGACATCAACGACGTCCGCCGCGGCATCGGCCACGATAGCCGCATTGGCTTTGCGTTTCTCTGTCCCGGCGTAGGCTACGGCGGCAGTTGCTTTCCGAAGGACGTGCGGGCCTTGGAGGCGATGGCCGTTCAGCACGGAGTGGAACCGACGATCCTGCGGGCGGTCGATGCGGTGAACCAGCGGCAGAAATCGGTCATGTCCGAGAAGATGAGCGAGCATTTCGACGGGACCCTCAAAGGCAAGTCGATCGCCGTGTGGGGTCTGGCGTTCAAGCCGCGGACCGACGACATTCGCGAGGCCCCGGCGCTGGTGCTGATCGACTGGCTGCTGTCCCAAGGCGCCCAGGTGCGGGTTCACGATCCCGAGGCGCTTCACAACGTCCGCGCCGATTACGGCGACAAACTCACCTACTGCGACCGGCGGATGGATGCGATTCAAGGGGCCGACGCGCTGTGCATCATGACCGAGTGGAAGGATTACCACTCGCCCGATTTCGCGGAGATGTACCAGCTCTTGAAGTCGCCGGTGATTTTCGACGGCCGGAATTTGTACGAGCCCGACCGGATGAAGCGACGGGGGTACAAGTACTACAGCATCGGCCGCCCGGCGGTGTGATGCTCGCAAATCCGTCCATTTGGCCCCCGGTCACTGACCGGGGGCTAATTGTAAGCGGGGCGACCTTGCGCTTCGCTGGCGGGCTCAGTCCTGCGGCCGTTCCGTTTTTAGTTGGCTCACCGCGCGAATCGTCGTGCTGTTGGTAAACCGCGGTGTGATCCAGCCGTTTTGGTTCATCGGCACGTCGATGGTCACGGTGATGTCCTGGTCGTTGGGGCCGAGCACTACTTCGATTTTCTTCACCCCATCGTTACCGCCGCCGCGCCCATCCATGACGTGCATGGCCGGATCATCGGGCTGCTCGGCATGGCCGGCCCCATCAACTCGACCACGTCGCATACCCTGGGCCTGGTTATGTCGGCCGCCCGGCGGTGTGATGCTCGCAAATCCGTCCATTTGGCCCCCGGTCACTGACC
>JBGSYU010000301.1:0-1929 GCA_041750715.1 Lacipirellula sp. | reverse complement strand
CTACACTTGCGCAAACAAAGCACGACCTGCGCTACGTCCAGCCCGTCGATACGCCCGGACGTCCGTGCAATTAGTCAATTCCGATCAGGAGCTTCGATTTCCATGTTCAAGCGCCATGGCCTCCGCACACGCGGCTTCTCGCTGCTCGAATTGCTGGCCGTCGTCACGATTTTGGGCATCATTGCCGCCATCATCGTGCCGCGCGTCGCCGTCTCCAACTCGACCGCCAAGCAGAAGGTACGCGACCACCACAAAGCCACGATCAACGCCGCCGTCGAGCGCTACTACATCGACGTCGGGACGTGGCCGGCCAACGACCTGAGCGACATCGCCGCCAACGTCAACTATTTTCCCAGTGGCGTACCGACCAATCCCGTCGACAACAGCGCCTACACGCTTAATGCAACGACGCATCGAGTCAACTAACGCGAGTCAGGCCTGTCGCGGCCTCCCGAGCTTATTGCAAGACGGAGAGTTAGACAGATGTTGAAGCGATCAAACCATCGAAAGCGCGGTTTCTCGCTGCTCGAATTGTTAGCCGTGGTGACCATCCTGGGCATCATCGCCGCGATCATCGTGCCGCGGGTGGCCGTCTCGAGCGCCACGGCCAAGCAGAAGGTGCGCGACCACCACATGGCGACGATCAACGGCGCCGTCGAGCGATACTACGTCGACACGAACACCTGGCCGGCCAACGATCTGAGCGACATCGGGGTCAACGCCAACTACTTTCCCGATGGCCTGCCAGTCAATCCGGTCGATGGCAGCGCCTACACGCTCAACGCCACCACGCGCCGCGTCAACTAGCAGCGCGACGCCGTGCTATGGGCCCTGAGTGCAGTCACCGCCGGCGCGCCTTCAACCTGGTTGAACTGGTAGCGGTACTCGCTATCGTGTCGTTGTTGGCGGCGTCGGCCATTACGCAGTTCGGTTCGCGCACCATCGAAAACCTCTCGGCCGACGGCTTCGCCCGCCGTATGGCGCTCGATATGGTCCAGGCGCGCCGCCGTACGATCGCCACCGGCGACAACCACTATCTGCAACTCACGCCCTCGGCGGCCAGTCCGACGGCCTACGCGGTCTACCGCCGCGTGGGCGCCGGGTCGACTTTAGTCGAGTCGGCCCGCTCGCGACCCTCGGGCGTGACCTTCTCCGCCAGCGCCGCCACGCTGGAGTTCGACTTCGACGGGGCCGCCCTGGCCGGCTACACCGCCACGGTGACCGGCCCCAATCGGACGTGGACGATCACCACGACTATGGCGACCGGCGCGGTGCAAACGACGGTATCGCCGTAAACGCCGCCGTCGCCGCGGGGCGTCGCTTCTGCTGCAAGCTACGTTTGCGTAGTCATTTAGGCGCCATTGCGCGCCTCGGAAACCGAGTCCCGTCCGAAGCTACAAAACAACCGTGCGAGTCAGATACCAACGTCGCCGCGGCGCGTTCTCGCTCGTCGAGATGATCGCCGCCACTGCGCTGATGGCTGGCACGCTCGCGCCGGCCCTGGCCGTGATGCGCGACGCTATGGCACTAAGTCGCGAGTGCGCGACGCGCACGCTGCTGGCCAACTACGCCGTGCAGGTTTTGGAAAGTCAATCGGCGCTGGTGATGCAGAACTGGTCCAACGGAACCGCCGCCGGAAACTTCGCCGCCGACGGCTACGCCACGCTGAAATACTCCGCCGTCAAGTCCGATGCCCCGGCCAGCGGCGGCCTCGTCAACCGTCTGATGCACATCCAGGTGACGACGTACGAGGACAACGACGGCGATTCGGTCGCCGATGCGAACGAACTTCAGGTCAAGTTCCGCACTAAGGTCGCCAGGCTTGCGAGCTACCAAAATGCGCCAAACTAACGCCCGCCGCCGCGGCTTCACCCGGGTCGAAATGATCGCCACGACGGCGATCATGGCCATGATTACGACTTCGGGATT
>JBGSYU010000300.1:0-2661 GCA_041750715.1 Lacipirellula sp. | reverse complement strand
TCAACAAGTCCTTCGGCGGCCCGACCGTCACGAAGGACGGCGTCACCGTCTCGAAGGAAATCGAGCTCGAAGATCCGTTTGAAAATATGGGCGCCAAGCTCGTTCACGAGGTGGCCGACAAGACCAGCTCGCTCGCCGGCGACGGCACCACCACCGCCACCGTGCTCGCCCGCGCAATTCTCAAGGAAGGCGCCCGCCACATTGTGGCCGGCAGCAATCCCATGGCCGTCCAGCGCGGCATCCGCAAGGGCGTCGAAGCCGCGGTCGCCCGGCTCGATGAAATGAGCAAGAAAGTCACCAGCAAGGAGCAAATCGCCCAGGTCGGCGCCATCAGCGCGAACAACGACCGCGTCATCGGCGACCTGCTGGCCGACGCCATGGAAAAGGTCGGCAAGGACGGCGTCATCACGGTCGAAGAAGGCAAATCGACCGATACGACGCTCGAATTCGTCGAGGGCATGCAGTTCGACAAGGGCTACCTGTCGCCCTACTTCATCAACCAACCGGCCGACATGGCCGCGGTGCTCAACGACGCCTACATTCTTATTCACGAGAAGAAGATCAGCAGTCTCCGCGAGCTGGTGCCGATCCTCGAGTTGGTCAGCCAAAAGGGCAAAGCCTTGATGATCATCGCCGAGGACATCGAAGGCGAAGCCCTCGCCGCGCTAGTGGTCAACAAGCTCCGCGGCGTGCTGAACGTGTGCGCCGTGAAGGCGCCTGGCTTCGGCGATCGACGCAAGGCGATGCTCGCTGACATCGCCGCCCTCACCGGCGGCACGATGATCAGTGAAGACCTCGGCATCAAGCTCGAGAGCGTGACGCTCGACCAGCTTGGCCGCGCGAAGAAGATCACCGCCACGAAGGACAACACGACGATCGTGCAGGGCGGCGGCGACAACGCCGATATTAAGAAGCGGATCGAACAGCTTCGCAAGGGCATCGAAGCCACGACCAGCGACTACGACCGCGAGAAGCTGCAAGAGCGGCTTGCCAAGCTCACCGGCGGCGTGGCCATCATCTCCGTCGGCGCCAACAGCGAAGCCGAGATGAAGCAGAAGAAGGCCCGCGTCGAAGACGCGCTGCACGCCACCCGCGCGGCAGTGGAAGAAGGCATTCTTCCAGGCGGCGGCGTTGCGCTCTTGCGTTGCAAGGAAGCCGTCGAGTCGGTCAAGGGAGCTCGCGGCGATGAGAAGCTCGGCATCGACATTATCCTCGGCGTGCTCGACGCCCCGCTGAAGCAGATCGCCGATAACACCGGCGTCGACGGCAGCGTGGTCGCCGACGAAGTCAGCCGCAAGGGCGCCGGTATCGGCTACGACGCGAACAAGCGCGAGTACGTCGACATGATTAAGGCTGGCGTCATCGACCCCACGAAGGTGGTGAAGACGGCCCTGCAAAACGCCGCCAGCATCGCCGGCCTGATCCTCACGACCGAGGCCCTCGTCACGAACCTCGATTCGAAGGACCAAGACAAGCGAGCGGTCTCCGGCAGCATTCGGTGATCGTAGGGCGGTTTCTCCGAAACCGCCGACCCCCCGAGTTTCGGAGAAACTCGGCTACATGTCGCCGACGTATAATTAACGAACCGATCTTCCGGGCCACTCGATTTGCCGTTAAACCGAGTGGCCCGGTTGTGTTAAGAATGTCAGTTGTCAGTGGTCCGTCGTTCGTTGATGAGTGAGTCGCAAGCTCAACACCAACGGACGACGGACCACTGACCACGGACGATCGCGATGCCCTCCAAACGCTGCTACTACGAAATCCTCGGCATCCAGCGCACCGCGTCCGGCGTAGAGATCGCCGGCGCGTACCGGCGGCTCGCCGTCAAATATCACCCGGACAAGAATCCGGGCGACCAAGAAGCGATCGCACACTTCAAGGAATGCAGCGAAGCGTTTGAAATTCTCAACGACGGCGACAAGCGATCCCGCTATGACCGCTTCGGCCATGCCGGCGTCAATGGCAACGGCGCCGGGCACTTTACCGACGTCGAAGACATCTTCTCCGCGTTCGGCGACATCTTTGGCGATATCTTCGGCAATCGCGCCCGCGGCCGCCGGGCGCGCAAGGGCCGCGACGTACGGTGCGAGGTGTCGCTCACGCTCCGCGAAGCGGCCGAGGGCGTTCACAAAAAAGTCCAGTTCCATCGCCACGAACCGTGTACGACGTGCAAGGCCACAGGCGCCGCCGCGGGCAGCAAGCGCGAAACCTGCTCCTACTGCGCCGGTCGCGGCCAGGTGATCCAGCAGGCCGGCATCGTTCGCATGCAAACCACCTGCCCCGCGTGCCAGGGGGAGGGGTCGAAGATATCGAACCCCTGTCGCACCTGCCGCGGCGCGGGGCACACGCTCAAAAAGGTCGAGGCTGAAGTCGACATCCCGCCCGGCGTCGACAACGGCATGCAAATCCGCATGACGGGGCAGGGCGAGCCAAGCCAACACGGCGGCCCGCCCGGCGATTGCTACTGCGTGGTGGCCGTGCTGCCGCACGCGCTGTTCGAGCGCGAGGGCCAGCACCTCATCTGCCGCGTCCCGATCACCTACGGCCAGGCGGTGCTGGGAACGACGCTTGAAGTGCCGACGCTCGCCGGCCCCAGCGACTTGGAAGTGCCCGCGGGCACGCAGTCGGGCGACGTCTTCCGCATCCGCGGCCAGGGCTTGC
>JBGSYU010000299.1:0-9744 GCA_041750715.1 Lacipirellula sp. | reverse complement strand
TGCGGCCGCGGAACCTGCTCGCCGCGCCCCGCGATCCGCGTTTGCCGCCGCTGGCTCCCAAGAGCGAGTTCGTGGCCGCGATCGCCTATTCGCCGTCGACCGGCAAGATCGGCCACACGGCCGGCAGCGCCCGCACGAAGGAAGAAGCTCAGTCGTTAGCACTGAAATCCTGCGGCGCCGCCGACGCCAAGGTCTTCATGTGGGGCGGTCAGTGGGTCGCCGCCGCGGTGTCCGACGAGCAACTCGGCATCGCCGGCTTCGGCCCCGGCGCTACGCGCGAGATCGCCGAGCGCGCCGCGATGGAGCAGTGCCTGAAACTGGCCAAGAACGGCCCCTGCCATGTCGCACTTGTCCTGCATAGCTCCGGCGAACCCGAGACGACGATCGTTGCCAAGCCGGTCGCGGCGGCCGCGCCCCAACCAGCCGCTGCGGCGTCGCCGCATGCCGAACGACTTGGCCTACGCGGTGAGTCGCTGGTCGTCGACGGTCGTCCCGCGTTCATCCTGCTGCCCGAGGAAACAGTCCGCTCGAAGCCGCAGCCCTGGATTTTCTACGCCGCTACGCGGCCGGAATACCCAGACGTCCACGAACAATGGATGCACAAAAAGTTCGTCGCCGCCAGCGTCGCCGTCGCCGGGATCGACGTCGGCGAGAGCTACGGCAGCCCCGCGGGTCGCGACGCGTTCACCGCTCTTTACGAAGAACTTGTCGAAAAACGTGGCTTCGCGCCGAAGCCGTGCCTACTCGGCCGCAGTCGCGGCGGCCTGTGGGTCGTCAGTTGGGCCGGCGACCATCCCGACAAAGTGGCGGGCATCGCCGGCATTTATCCGGCATTCGATCTACGAACCTTCCCCGGACTCGAAGCTGCGGCGCCTGCATACAAATTGTCGTCCGTACAGCTCGAGTCCCAACTGGCACAGCACAACCCAATCGAGCAGGCGGCAAATTTGGCGAAGGCGAAGATCCCCGCGTTTCTCATCCACGGCGCTAAGGACGACGTCGTACCGTTGCGCCAGAATTCCGCCGAATTCGCCGCACGATACCAAGCCGCCGGAGTCGCGGAGCTAGTCACGCTCAAGGTGATTGAGGACCAAGGCCACAACTTCTGGCCGGGGTTCTTTCAATCGCAAGAGTTGGTCGAATTCGCCATCGCCCGTGCGAAGGCGGGAGCGGCATCGAAGCCCTGAAGTCGTTGTTGCCGACGTACCGGACGACGTCATTCTGAGCGAAGCGAAGAATCTAGAATCAGTGAAGCGCGTACCCGGCGCGTACCCGGCGCGGCTCGGCAGGAGCCTCGCCCTCCCTGTTGAGACAAAGCCTAGGATTTCAACAGCTTTCGTAGAACCGTTTGTAAGATGCCGCCGTTGCGGTAGTAGTCGAGTTCGACGGGCGTGTCGATGCGGACCGTCACGGGGAAGGTGATCGTGGTTTCGACGCCGCCGGCGGGTAGTTCGCGGCGGGCGACGACGTTCATGGCTTGCCTCGGCCTGAGTGCGTCGCTGAGGTCGGGGAACTCGAAGATTTCTTCGCCGGTGAGGCCCAGGGTTTGCCAAGTCGTGCCCTGCGGCAGCTCCAGCGGCAAGACGCCCATGCCGACGAGGTTGCTGCGATGAATGCGTTCGTAGCTGGTGGCGATCACCGCGCGCACCCCTAGCAGAAAGGCGCCCTTGGCGGCCCAGTCGCGGCTGCTGCCGGTGCCGTACTCGGCGCCGGCGAGCACGACCAGCGGTATGCCTTCGGCTTTGTACTTCATCGCGGCGTCGTAGATGCTTAGCACTTCGCCGTCGGGCAAATGTCGGGTGACGCCGCCTTCAGTGCCGGGGGCCATGTAATTCTTGATGCGGATGTTCGCGAACGTGCCGCGGGTCATCACGCGGTCGTTGCCGCGGCGGGCGCCGTAGCTGTTGAAGTCGACAGGCTCCACGCCTTGCTCGACGAGGTACTTGCCGGCGGGACTGTTCTTGGCGATCGAACCCGCGGGAGAGATGTGATCGGTCGTCACCGAGTCGCCGAGCGCGGCGAGACAGCGGGCTGCCACGATGGGACGGATGAGTCCAGGTTCGGGCTGAAGATCCACTAGGAACGGCGGCTCTTGAATGTAAGTGCTAGTCGGGTTCCACGCGTAAAGCTCGCCGCCGGCGACTTCGATGGCATTCCACTTTTCGTTCTTATCCCACACGTTGTCGTATTGCTTCTGGAACATCTCGGGCAGCACGCTGGCTTCGACGACGGATTGCACCTCGGCGTGAGTCGGCCAGACGTCTTTGAGGAAGACCGCCTTGCCGTCTGTACCTCTGCCCAACGGCTCGCACGACATGTCGATGTCGGTCGTACCTGCCAGGGCATACGCCACCACCAACGGCGGGCTGGCGAGGTAGTTGGCCTTTACATGCGGATTGATGCGGCCCTCAAAGTTGCGATTGCCGCTGAGCACGCCGGCGACGACCAGATCGCTCGCTTGCACCGCATTGGCGATCGGTTCGGGCAGCGGGCCGCTGTTGCCGATGCAGGTGGTGCAGCCGTAGCCGACCGTGTTGAAGCCGATCTTGTCGAGGTACGGCTCGAGCCCGGCCTTTTGGAAGTAGTCGGTGACGACGCGGCTACCGGGGGCGAGACTCGTCTTTACATGCGGCGGCACGGTGAGGCCACGCTCGACGGCCTTTTTCGCCACCAGACCGGCGGCGATCATCACGGTCGGATTGCTGGTATTGGTGCAACTGGTGATGGCGGCGATGACGACGCTGCCGTGGCCGACCGGGAAGCGCTTGCCGTCCAGTTGCACATCGACGCCGGTGAAACCAGGATCGGCCGGCAACGCGGCGGGCGTGGGCTGAGCCGCCCCTGGTTCGATCGGTTGGCCGCCCTCCCCTTCCCAGCGGCCTTTGGAACCGTTCCGCGGCGATGTCTTGCGGTACACCTCCTGGAGGTCGCGATGCCAGGTGCTTTTCATCGCGGCGAGCGGGATACGATCCTGCGGCCGCTTGGGGCCGGCGAGGCTCGGCTCGATGGTCGACAGATCGAGCTCGACGGTCGACGTGAACTTCGGCGCCGGCGTCGCGTCGGTGCGGAACAGGTTCTGTTCTTTGGCATAGCGTTCGACGAGTTGCACTTCCGCGGGCGTGCGGCCGGTGCGGCTGAGGTAGCGTAGCGTTTCGGCGTCGATGGGGAAGAAACCCATCGTGGCGCCATATTCTGGCGACATGTTCGCGATGGTCGCCCGATCGGCCAGCGGCATCGTCGAAACGCCTTCGCCGTAGAACTCGACGAACTTGTTCACGACGCCGTGCTTGCGGAGGATTTGAGTGACGGTGAGCACGAGGTCAGTCGCGGTGGCCCCCGGCGGCAGCGCGCCGGTGAGTTTCATGCCGACCACTTCGGGCAGCAGCATGTAGATCGGCTGGCCGAGCATCACGCCCTCCGCCTCGATACCGCCGACGCCCCTGCCGACGACGCCGAGGCCATCGATCATCGTGGTGTGGCTGTCGGTGCCGACGAGCGAATCGGGGAAGGCCACCGCAAGCGCCGGGGTCGGGGACGACCCGGCTCGCTCATCCTTTGCGAGGAAGACGCACTTGGCGAGGTATTCGAGGTTCACTTGGTGGACGATGCCCGTTCCAGGCGGCACGACACGGAAGTTGTTGAAGGCGACCTGGCCCCAGCGGAGAAACTCATAGCGTTCGCGGTTGCGCGAGAATTCCAACTCGATGTTGAGGTCGAGCGCGGCGTCGGTGCCGAAGTAGTCGACCTGCACGGAATGGTCGATCACGAGATCAACCGGGACGAGCGGGTTGATCTTTTTCGGATCGCCGCCGAGTCGCTGCATGGCGGCCCGCATCGCCGCGAGGTCGACGACGCACGGCACTCCGGTGAAGTCTTGCAACACGACGCGGGCAGGCTTGAAGGGGATTTCGACGCCGTCGCTGCCGGGGGCGAGGACGCCCCGGCTCTCGGTCCAGGCGGCGAGGTTCTTTACGTCGTGCTCGCTCACGGTATAGCCGTCGCAGTTGCGCAGGAGCGACTCCAGCAGCACGCGGATCGAAAACGGTAATTCGGCGATCTTGGTCAGGCCCAACGACTCGAGCTTCGAGAGCCGATAGATGCCAGCCTTGCCGGCGCCGGTGTCAAACGTGTCGCGGGCCTTGAACGGGTCGACCTTTAGCGTGGCGGGAGCCATGACGGGCGAATCCTTCGAGAATCAGTGGTGAAGTTCCCCACGCCGAGCGGGGTCACCCGCATTTTAGCGAGTTTATACCGGCATGTCTGGGGGAGAAGCATCCGACAGACCGCGGCCTAGTAGTGGTAACGGGCCTGGAGGAAGTCTATGCGGTCGTCCCGAACGAGATAGACGAGACGATGCTCCTGCGTGAGCCGGCGGGACCAGGCGCCGGCGTCCAAATACTTCAGCGGCTCCGGCTTGCCGATACCTTTGAACGGGTCTCGCAGAATGGCCTCGACCAGGTCGAGGACGCGGAGCGCGACTTTGCGGTCGGTCTTCACCCAGAATTTGAGATCGTCGCGAAACTCCGACTGAAAAACGGCGTCGCGCGACTTAGCCATCTTGGAGACCCACTTCGCGACGCAGGCGCCCCAGTGACTGGCGAGCGCCCTTGTTGCCGCGAGCACGCTGTAGCGCGGCGAGCAATCGCTGGGCGTTTTTTGGAGAGCGGAGCAGGTGGGCCGTCTCGACAAGGCTGCTCAGTTCCGCGGCCGACACCATCGCTACATCATCCTTGCCCCGGCGGTTGACGATGACGACCTCTTGATTGAGCGTCACCTCGTCCAACAAATGGGCGAGGTTAGCGCGGGCCTGCGTGTAGGTTGCTTGAATCGACATGTAAGTTTTTTCTGTACAGTACTAATGTACAACTAATTCTTGCGGCGGTCAAGCGTATTCGACGCGCCTGCTTCTACTGCGGGCTTGCTGGCGGCAGCGTCGAAGCCTAAATTCGACGCACCATTGCATTCAGCTCTTCTCTGCCCTCGTCACTGATTCACGCCATGACGCCCGTGCGCGATCCCTACGTTCTCGACCCTAGCCTAGTCGCCGACCCGCCAAGTTCGTGGCTGGCCCGGCTCCGGCTGTTGGGGCCGGGGTTGATATTGACGGCCTCGATCGTCGGCTCCGGCGAGCTGATCGCCACGACGACCCTCGGCGCCAAGGCGGGGTTCACCGCGTTGTGGATCATCCTCGTAAGCTGCGCGGTGAAGGTGGCGCTGCAATTGCAGTTCGGCCGGCACACGATTCAGACCGGTGAGACGGCGCTCACCGCCTTCAACAAGCTGCCCGGGCCGGCAGTGGGCGGGGTGAATTGGACCATCTGGTTCTGGCTGCTGATTCAGCCGATCAAGGTGATCCAAGTCGGCGGCATCATCGGCGCGCTCGCGCTGGTGATGAACGCAGCGCTGCCTGCCGTCGGGGTGTCGTGGTGGTGTTGGATCGCCGCCGTCGTTTCGGCGGCGCTCGTCGGCGGCGAGGGATACCGGTTCATCGAGCGGGCGTGCATCCTGATGGTCGCGGGATTCACCGCCACGACGCTCGTCGCAGTCGTCTCGCTTCAATGGACGGGCTACGCGGTGAGCGGCGCTCAATTGGCCGAAGGGTTTGGATTTCAGCTTCCCCTAGGCAAGGACGGATTGATCACGGCGCTAGGCGCCTTCGGGCTGACCGGCGTCGGCGGCGACGAGATTGTCCAGTACACCTACTGGTTGATCGAGAAAGGATATGCCGCGAAGACCGGATGCCGTGTGGCGAACGACCCGGAGTGGGAGCGGCGAGCCCGCGGGTGGATCAACGTCATGTATCTGGATGCGTTCGCGTCGATGCTCGTCTACACGGTGGTGACGGCGGCGTTTTACCTGCTCGGGGCCGCGGTGCTGCATGCTCGGGGCGAAACGCCGGGAGCCGATGAGATCGTGCCGACCCTGTCGAACATGTATACGCAAACGCTCGGCTCCTGGGCCCATGGGCTGTTCATGCTGGGAGCGCTCTTCGTGCTTTACTCGACGCTATTCTCGGCGCTAGCGTCGTGGACGAGAACGCTGTCGGACGCCGGTGGCAAGCTGGGGCTGATTGACTTCGACGACGTCGTCAGTCGGCGGCGGGCCATCTCGGTTTTGGCGTGGGTCATCCCGCTGGTGTGGGCGGCGGCCTATCTGCTCCACGGAAAGCCCGTCGACATGGTCATCCTCGGCGGCGTGGCTACGTCGGCCGTTCTGCTGGTGGTGATCTACGCCGCGATCCAATTTCGCTATCGCCGCACGGCGCCGGAGCTAACCCCCGGCTGGTTCTACGATACATCGCTCTGGATCAGCATCGCCGCGATTGCCGTGCTTGCCGCGTACACGGCCAAAACGGCGATGGACAAGGTGACGCTGCCTTGATTTTGAATCTCGTCACGCCGAAAAATGCAGGTATTGAGACGCGATTCGTAGTGGAAAAGCGTCGAACAAACGCTAGCCGCCGCCCTTTACATCACAGAGAATGACGGCGCCTCCACGCCGCGCGATCGCAGAAGTGGATACGAGTAGATTCCAGGCAACGTCGATTTACGGGAGCGTCAATTATGGACCGTAGGCAGTTTTTCGGCTCAAGCGTCGGCGTCGGCGCCGTCGCGGCGATTAGCGCGGGCTGGTCGAACCGTGCGTTGGCGGCGGACACGGCCGATATTCGCGTCGCCCAGATTGGCTTCAACAACCAGGGCAACGGGCATATCGCCAACTTGGTTAAGAACGAGAATCTGGTGGCGCTGTGCGACGTCGACGAGCAGGTGCTCCATCGCAAGGCCGATGCGCTAAAGTCGCAGGGACGCAAGGTCGACAAGTTCACCGATTTCCGCAAGCTGCTGGAGCGGAACGACGTCGACGCGGTGTCGATCGCCACGCCCAATCACACGCATGCGCTCATCGCGATCCTCGCGGCCCAGGCCGGCAAGGACGTGTACGTCGAGAAGCCCGTGTCGCACAATATTTGGGAAGGCCGCCAGATGGTGGCCGCCGCCCAGAAGTACGGCCGCATCATTCAGACCGGCACCCAGTCCCGCTCGAGCCCGAGCCTCAAGGACGCCGCCGCGTGGGTTCAAGCCGGCAACCTCGGCGCCATCAAGTACGCGATCGGCACCTGTTACAAACGCCGGCCATCCATCGGCAAGAGCTCCATGCCGTTCAAGTTTCCCAGCACCATCAATCGCGACCTGTGGGTTGGACCGGCGAAGGACGATGCCCTCTTCCGTCCCGAGAAGAACTCCGTGGGCACGTCCGCCCCGCACTACGATTGGCATTGGGACTTCAACACGGGCGGGGGCGATCTGGGCAACCAGGGCATTCACCAAATGGACATCGCCCGCTGGTTCCTCGGAGAGAGTACGCTAGCGCCAAAGGTCGTGAGCATCGGCGGGCGGCTCGGGTACGAAGACGCCGGCAATACGCCCAATACGCAGATTGTCTTCCACGAGTACGAGAGGGCGCCGCTGCTGTTCGAGGTCCGCGGCTTGCCCCGTAGCAAGGATGACGGGGCGATGGACGATTACCGCGGCTCTGGCGTGGGCGTCGTCGTGCAGTTCGAGAAGGGTCACCTACTGATCCCCAGCTACGTCGAAGCGATCGCGTACGACGGCGATGGCAAGGAAGTGAACCGGTGGCAAGGCGGCGGCGAGCATCACGACAACTGGCTGGCCGCGATTGCGGCACGCGATCGCAGCAAGCTCAACGCCGATATCGAGGAAGGGCACCTGTCGAGCGCGTTGTGCCACGCCGGCAACGTCTCCTACCGCCTCGGCAAGAGGGCCGCCACCGCAGAGATCGCGGAGCAGGCGAAGTCCAACGAGCTGCTGGCCGACGCGTACCAGCGGATGCTGACGCACTTGCGAGCTAACGGCGTGGACGTTGACGACGAACCCGTCATCACGATGGGCGAATCGCTCACGATCGATCCCGTGACCGAGCAGTTCGTCGGCAACGACCGCGCCAGCGAATTGCGAGCCCGCGAGTATCGCAAGCCTTTCGCCGTGCCAGATATCGAACGCGAAGTCGCGGGGCGAGCGGCGGGCGGTTGAACGACGCACGGACGGTCCTGCGTCTCAGCTAGCCCCCGGTCAGTGACCGGGGGCTAAATTTCTTGCGCTGCATGCAAATAGCCCGGCCATCCTGGCCGGAGGTACTCCGAGCCAGGATAGCTCGGCTATATAGCCTCCCGGACGATCCGTTAGACTGTCGGCACTGGTACAATCGCCGGCTACCGCCCTGCCCCGCTCGCAAATGACCGCCATGCAACAACCGGATTTCGCCGCCGCGCCCGGCAAGTATCGCACCGCGCCATTACCGATCGAGGGAATGCCGCCGGGCATTCCGTACATCATCGGCAACGAGGTTGCCGAGCGATTCAGTTTTTACGGGATGCGGGCCATTCTTTACGTGTACATGACCGAGCATCTCAGAAGCGCGTCGGGCGCCGCGGCATTCATGGACAAGGAAACGGCCACGGAATGGCAGCACTGGTTCATGGTCGGCGTTTACGCACTGCCGATCGTGGGCGCGATTATCGCCGATTGGTTGTGGGGCAAGTACCGAACGATCATTACGCTTTCATTTGCTTACGTCGTCGGTCATGCGGTATTAGCATTCGTCGACTTCCCGACGATAACGGGCGTGGAGCCGCGAACGCTGCTTTTCATAGCCTTGTTCCTGCTCTCGTTTGGCGCGGGCGGGATCAAGCCGTGCGTGTCGGCTCATGTGGGCGACCAATTTGGATCGCGGAATCAAAGGTTGGTTCCGCGGGTGTTCCAGTGGTTTTACTTCTCTATCAATCTCGGCGCCGCGGCGTCGATGATTCTCACGCCCCGGCTGCTCAATCAATTTGGGCCGGGCGTGGCCTTCGGCGTGCCGGGCGTCCTGATGGCCGTCGCCACAGTTGTATTTTGGCTGGGACGGAACAAGTTCGTTCACATCCCTGCGACGGGCAGCCGTATCTTTGCGGAAATTCTCAGCCCGAACAGTCGGCGGGCGATTTTCAATCTCGTACCGCTGTTTCTCTTTACGATGATGTTCTTCTGTCTGTTCGATCAGACTCAGTCGCGGTGGGTCGAACAGGCCAAGCACATGAACCGAAATGTCATGGGGTTCGACTTCAACCCGGCGGAGTTTCAGGCGGTGAATTCCATGTTTGTCTTAATCCTGGTCCCAATCTTCGGTCTGGCCCTTTACCCGGCCTGCGAGCGATACTTCGAGGTGACCGCCCTGAAAAAGGTTGGCGCGGGATTATTCATCACCGCGGGATCGTTTGCGGTGTGCGCGTACGTTCAGCATCGAATTGACGTTGGGCAGACGCCGCACATCGCTTGGCAGGTGCTCGCATATGTCATCATTACGGCCGGTGAGGTCCTGGTGTCCATCACCGTCTTAGAGATGGCCTATACGCAGGCGCCGCAAACGCTGAAATCGTTTATGATGGGCGTGTTTATGCTCATCTCCATCGCCGGCGGCAACGTGCTTACCGCCG
This sequence comes from Lacipirellula sp., assembly GCA_041750715.1. Taxonomy (GTDB): domain Bacteria; phylum Planctomycetota; class Planctomycetia; order Pirellulales; family Lacipirellulaceae; genus Lacipirellula. Next base: position 251 of record JBGSYU010000299.1, on the reverse strand, counting down.
TCGTCAACGGACAGATCAAAGCTCTAGAGGCCAAAGGTTACGGGTTTCTTTCCGGAGCAAACTACTACTGGACGTTCACTGCCGCCATGATTGCAACGGCATGCGGTTACGTCGTCTGGTCGCAGTTCTACCGCGGCCAGACGTACGTCCAAGGCGAGGATATGCGACGCTAGCTATGCAGCAACACACGAAATACCCCTACTACCTCGCCAATCGGCCGGAGCAACCCAACGCCGATCTCGAAGTCACCG
>JBGSYU010000298.1:0-4997 GCA_041750715.1 Lacipirellula sp. | reverse complement strand
TGGCGGCCGCCTTGTCGACCACATGCTCGTGGTCCCGAATGTGCTTTGGACAGTAACCGCGCTGCCCGGAACACTTCGAGCAATATCGAAACAGCGTCCGCGGCGACTGGTCGCTCGATAGCCCGCACACGACGCAGGTGTGCTTCGCCGGCGCCGCGATGCGTTTTGCGCTCGATTGAAACGACCGTCGCCGGCGGCCGTGCCGCAATTCGCGCCAGTGCTCGCGGCCAAAGAACAGCAGGTAGTTCAGCACGGTGGCGACGATCAGCATTCGCACCATCCAGTTGCCGCGAACGCATAGGTAGCCGTAGGCCAGCCACTGCAATAGCGCAAGCCACTTAATGCGAATCGGCAGGATGAAGAACAAATTGAGGGTGAAGTCTGGATACAGCCGCGCGAAGGCCAGGAACAAGCTGCTATACAGGAACATGTTCGACGCCGTGGCCGGCAGTAATTTCATCACATGCTCGTTGCCGTCGACGCCAAACTGCTGGCCAAGAATCGCCGACCCGATGAATGCCGCCGCAACATTGGCGATCCATCCGACGAACAAAAACGCGTTGAACTTGAACGCGCCCCATTGCTGCTCCAGCGTCGTTCCGAACAAATGGAACAGCATGAAGTAAAAAATGACGAACAGCGGCCGCTCGCCGGGCGGCGCGAATAGGAATGTCACCAGCCGCCACGCCTCGCCTTGCATGACCTTCGCCGGATCGAGCGCCACGCGGTCCATCGAAACGCCTTGCGGCAGCAGGCTTGCGACGTAGAGCGCCGCCTGTCCGGCCATTAGAAAGATCGTGACGTTCCGAATTGCAAACCATCCGAAGCGGCGCTGCAAGCGGTCTAGCAAGGTAAGCGGCATATCGGGCGAAGAGTCATGGGGGCCTATCCTCGCAGCGAGCGATGACTCGCCGATGGAGCATTATGGACCGCGAATCGCAAAATGACCACATGTGGACGAGTCTCTCCGAGACTCGAGCGCGCCGGTCTCGGAGAGACCGGCCTACCTAGACGCCCTGTCCGCGCCCGCCGGGCCGCCCTATAATCAACCCATCTATGAGCGTCATTGAGATCCGCGGCCTGCGCAAGTCCTACCGCGTCTACCAGAAGAAGGAAGGCCTACTGGCCTCCTTTCGCGGCCTGCTTCACCGCGAGTATCGCGACGTGCATGCGGTGAAGGGCATTGACCTGGACGTGCAGAAGGGTGAATTCGTCGCCTTTCTCGGTCCCAACGGCGCCGGCAAGACCACGACGCTAAAGCTGCTCTCCGGCGTCATCACGCCCACCGCCGGCGATGCGCGCGTGCTTGGCTACGTTCCTTGGGAGCGCAATAACGACTATCGCCGCCGCTTCGCCCTAGTGATGGGGCAGAAGAACCAACTGTGGTGGGACCTGCCGGCGCAAGAATCGTTCCAACTTCACCAGAAGATTTACCACGTCGACCCCGTCGCATTCAAGCGAACGAAGGACGAACTGGTCGATCTGTTGAACGTCGGCAAACTGCTTGGGCAGCCGGTCCGCGAGCTATCACTGGGCGAACGGATGAAGATGGAGTTGATCGCCGCGCTGCTGCACTCGCCGGAGGTGCTGTTTCTCGATGAGCCGACGATCGGGCTCGACGTCGTCGCACAGCACAACATTCAGAAATTCCTGAAGCACTACCAGCAGGTCCGCGGCATCACGATTCTGCTCACCAGCCACTACATGAAAGACGTCGCCGCGCTGTGCAAGCGCGTCGTCATCATCGCCGGCGGCGAGATCGTACACGATGGCTCGCTGGAAGGCGTCATCGATCGGTTTAGCGACTACAAGGTGCTCACGCTCGACTTTGCCGGTGACAAAATGCCTGGCGACCTCGCCCGGTTTGGCGAGGTGCTGGAAATCGCGCCGCCGCGGGCGCGGATCGAGGTGGACCGCACCCGAATCGCCAGCGTCCTCTCGACGGTCCTTGCGGACTATGCCATTCAAGATGTGAGCGTCGAGGATCCGCCGCTGGAGGACGTGATTGCCAGCCTGTTTGCGCTCACCGAACGCCGCGCGGAACTGAGCGATCGAGACGCCAAACAGGCCGCCGTCGCCGCTGCCCCAGCCCCCAGCCCCTAGTCCCCAGCCCCTGCTTTTCATGCTCGCCCGCGCCGCAATCTGGTGGTCGATCCTGGAGATGTGCATCGCGGAGCGCCTAGCGTACCGCGGCGACTTCGTGCTGGGCACGACTATGCGCTTCCTGCCGATCGTCACGCAGATTTTCCTGTGGACCGCCGTCTTCGCCTCCGCCGGCTCTGGGAAAATGGTCGGCTTCACCCGCAACGATATTGTCGCTTATTACTTGCTCACCATGATCGCCCGGGCGTTCACGAGCATGCCAAGTTTGGCCGGCGGCGTGGCGCGACAAATCCGCGACGGAGAAATTAAGAAGTTTTTTATCCAGCCGATCGACCTCATCGGCTTCCTATTGATCGCACGTATCGGTCACAAGCTCGTCTACTACGGCGTGGCTATCGGTCCGTTCGCGCTGGTGTTCTTTCTCTGCCGCGGTTACTTCCCCGGTTGGCCTCCTGCCGAATACTTCGCGGCGTTTCTGCTGTCGCTCGTGCTTGGATTCTTGCTGGGCTTTTTTCTGGAAGCGTCGTTGGGCCTCATGGGATTCTGGATTCTTGAGGTCAGTTCGCTTTTGTTCGTCTACATGCTGTTCAACTTCTTTTTTTCGGGGCACATGTTCCCCTTGGAAGTGTTGCCCGACCCGTGGCGAACGTGGGTCGGATGGCTACCGCTGAAATATTTGGCCTATTTTCCAGCGGCCGTGTTTTTGGAGAAGATCCCCCACGACCAACTATGGCGAGACGTGCTCATCCTGGCGGCGTGGGTCGTGTTCTTTATGATCCTGTGCCGCCGGCTGATGCACGCGGGATTTCGGCGCTACAGCGGCTATGGAGGGTAAAAGAAATGCGGAATGCTGAAGGTGGAATGCGGAAGGAAGCGGAGCCGACCGTTGCGGCAGGCGATTCTCATTCCGCATTCAGCATTCATCCTTCAGCATTCCATTCCCCCTCTTACTTCGCCGTCTTCTGGATGTTCGCGCGCAACAGCCTGATCCGCGATATGACGTTTCGCGCCAACTTTTTGATCGAGGCGGTGTCGAGCGCGACCTGGGCGCTGATGAACTTGGGGTTCTACACGCTGCTGTACGACCTCATGGTTCGCGACGGCAGCGGCGGTCCGGCCCAAATCGCCGGCTGGGGGAAGTTCCAGTTCTTCGTCTTCATCGCCACCACGATGCTGGTCAACAGCCTCGTGCAGGCGTTCTTCATGCCCAACGCCGAAGAGCTAAGCGAGCTCACCCGCACCGGCGGGCTCGACTTCGCACTGCTCAAGCCGATCGACACGCAGTTCTTGGTCTCGCTGCAAAAGGTGAGCTGGTCGTCATTCGGCAATCTATTTTTAGCGATCGGCCTGCTCGCTTACTCGCTGCCGCGGATCGAAGGGCTAACCTTGTCGCCGCTGCAGTTTATCCTGTATCCGCTGTACGTTCTGCTGGGAACGCTGATCCTGTATAGCATCATGATCTCGCTCGCGGCCACGAGCATTTGGCTCGGTCGAAATCAGTCCCTCTATGACTTTTGGTTCTACCTCACGAACTTCTCGCGCTACCCGATGGAGATCTACGAAGGCCCCTACGGCACGCCGCTACGGCGGCTGTTCACCTTCGTCATTCCCATTCTGGTGGTGATCAACGTGCCGGCGGCGATTCTCGCCAAACCTTTTTCGGCGAACAATTCGTACCGTCTGTATCTCGCCGTCTTTGCGATCGTCGCGACGTTCGCCAGCCTCGCGGCGAGCCGTTGGATTTTCCAACGCGCCCTGCTGAGCTATCGCAGCGCGAGCAGTTAATTCCTTCACCGAGAGCACCGCATGATCCGTCGCACGCCAACAATCACTGCAATCTGCATCGCATCGCTGAGCCTTGCAAGTCTCGTTTACTCCGCCGAGGACGCCCCTTTGTCGTACCCCGAAACTCGCCGCGTCGATCAGGTTGACCAGTACCACGGCGTCGAGATCGCCGATCCGTACCGCTGGCTCGAAGAAGACCCTCGCAACTCGAAGGACGTCGCCGATTGGATCGCCGCGGAAAACAAAGTTACCCGCGCGTACCTGGATGCGATCCCCGAACTCCCGAAGATTCGCGAGCGCCTCGCAACGCTATGGAACTACGAGCGCTACTCGGCTCCTTGGCAAGTCGCCGGTCGTTACTTCTACCAAAAGAACGACGGTTTGCAGAATCAATCGGTGCTTTACTGGTCCGACAGCTATGCTGGCGACGGCCGCGTGCTGATCGACCCCAACAAGTGGTCCCAAGACGGCACGATCGCGTTGGGCCAGACTCAGGTGAGCGACGACGGCCGGCTCCTGGCCTACGCCCGGCAGGAAGCCGGCTCCGATTGGTCGACGATCCGCGTCGTCGAAATCCAGTCCGGACGCGAGCTGCCCGACGAGTTGAAATGGGCCCGCCACGGCAACATCGTTTGGAACGCCAAAGGCGACGGGTTTTTCTACGCTCGCTACCCGGAGCCGCCGGAGGGCGAGCAATTTCAGGCGCTCTCGCTCAACCAGGCGATCTACTTCCATCGCCTCGGCGAGCCGCAGTCGGCCGACCGACTGGTGTTCAGCGACCCGGAGAATCCCCAGTGGAGCTTCTGGCTCACCCGTACCGACGACGACCGGTACCTGGTTTTAACGATCTCCCGCAGCACCGATCCGCAGAATCAGGTGCTCGTCCGCCGCATCGATGCGCCGGACGACGCCCCGTGGACGACCCTCATCGGCGACTTTGAGAACGAGTTCGGCTTCATCGGCAACCTCGGTTCGCGGATGTTTTTTCTGACCGATCTCGACGCGGCGACTAAGCGCGTGGTCGAGATGGACGTCGAGCGCCCGGGCCGAAAACACGCCGAAGAGATTGTCGGCGCCGTGAAAGACACGCTAGCCAACGCGAGCCTCAT